>NZ_JBFUIN010000723.1:0-1537 GCF_056401855.1 Bacillus sp. P4_D3 | reverse complement strand
GAAGAATGGTACTCATATTGTGTGGGGAACTGGCGGTAGTATGGTTCCAGAAGACGTGATGAGTGGTTATTATAAAAAAGGTTCGGAATTAACGAAAGCAGAGTAAGGAAGAATGAGGCGATTTAAAGCCTCATTTTTTCATGTACATAAAAATCTTTGTTATTTTCACATTAGTTCTTTATAGTATAGTTATAAAGGATTATTCATATCGATTAAATATAATAAAAAAGCGTTATTTTACATAATAAGAGGATGTGTGTATACGATGTCATTACAGACAAAATATATAGCGGGTATTTCGCTTGGGGTTATGGGCGTAGGTTTTGCGGCTTCGATCCCTTTTCAAGGAACGGTAGCTGGGGAGATTATTCAAGGGGGATTTGAAGCGGGGTTAGTTGGTGGACTTGCGGATTGGTTTGCGGTTACAGCTTTATTCCGTCATCCGTTGGGAATCCCAATTCCGCATACAGCATTATTACCTAAAAATCGTAAGCGGGTAACAAAGGGGCTCGTTTCTACGTTAGAAAATGAATGGCTGACGAAAGAAAGTATTACAAGTAAAGTAAAAGAAATGCAGCTAGCACAAATGGTACTGGAAATTGCTGAGAAAGAGTTACAGTCTGACGCTGTGAAAAAAGGAATTGTAACAATTGCTGAGAAAGCGATTCTTCAAATAGATACGGAAAAATTAGCAGTTATTATTGAAAAAGAATTAAAAACGTATTTGCATACAATTAATACAAGTAACATATTACAAGTGCTTGTTGATCAATTAGTTGTGCAAGAATATGATGAAAAAACACTTGATTACATATTAGTAAAGGTGAAAGATTGGACAGCTCAAGATGAAGCACGTTATCAGCTAGGAAGCTTAGGTATGAAGGCGATGGAAAACATAAAAGTAGATGGATTCCTGCAGTTTACTTTGAAATCATTTATGAATATTGTAGATGAAGATAAAATTGGAGGCATTTTGCAAAAGTTTATTATTAGCAATATTAACAGCTTGCAAGATGCTGATAATAGCACAAGACAACTTATATTAGCGAAGATTCGTCAAGAAATTATAAATGTAAAAGAAAATGAATCTTTATTACAGGAATTAGAGAAGTGGAAAGAAAAATGGATTACCAATTGGGATGCTACTGACAAAATAAAAGAGATGCTTGAGCAAGTACAACAAAGGGCAGTTACCTTTGTGAAGAATGAAGAATTTGCCGATAAATATGTTGTTCCATTCTTACAAACACAAATGAATAAAATAAAAGAAGATGAACTGACTGTTCAAAAAATAGAAGATTGGTTACAAAAACAAGTTGTTACTATTGTTGAAAAAAATCATTCGAAAATTGGAAAGCTTGTGCAAGAAAACCTTGATAAGTTAGATGATAAAACATTAATCGAAATGATTGAAAATAATGTCGGGAAAGATTTGCAGTGGATTCGTGTGAACGGGGCTGTTTGTGGCTTTATGATTGGATTAGTTTTAGAAGGAATAAAAGCGATTATATGAGAGAAACCTTCCACAATTGTGGAA
>NZ_JBFUIN010000722.1:0-1537 GCF_056401855.1 Bacillus sp. P4_D3 | reverse complement strand
GGTCTGGATTAATTTCAGCCACTTTTGACTTTAACTTTCCTAATTCCTCCGTTCTGCGTGCTGCTATAATTAAGTTTTTTCCACGAGTCGCAAAAGCAAGAGCGGTTTCATATCCAATTCCTGAGCTAGCCCCTGTAATAACTGTATATTTCATATAAATCCCTCCTGAATTTTATCCAATTGATTTAATTGTAAACGAACTATGAGTTGATTATAATGATTAGAGTAAACTCTAAGTCAAGAAAAATTTATATGGAGGTTTCTTATGTACACTATTGGTGAAGTGGCTAAAATGTTAGAGATAAGTACATATACATTACGGTATTACGAAAAAGAAAAAATTATAATTCCTGTTCGTAACATTAACGGAGACAGACGATATAACGATTCACATATTAAATGGCTGCAATTTGTTATCAAGTTAAAAGAAACACAAATGCCAATTGCGAAAATAAAGAAGTATGCTGCATTAGCTTTGGAAGGAGAACATACCACGACAGAGCGTTTAAATCTTTTAGAAGAACATAAACACTCTATTAAGGAACAAATTAGAACGTTAAAAGCTGCGGATGAGATGCTTGAATATAAAATTACCACTTACAAAGATTTCATCAATAAACGAGATTAAATACAGGTTTTATAAGGAAAATCGCCACAGATTTATGGAATAGAAAGAACCATAACCTTGCCGTTTCCCTCTTATTTCCCACTATTTTTTGGGATTGAACAGTTAAAGATATAAGCTGGTGGTACATTTCTAAGTTCCCTTTTCACATCTATTCTATTAAAAAACTGATTAAGAAAATTCTTTTTAAATTTAGTATATTGAAAGGTAATAAAATTCCCACCTTCCTTTAAAATTTTGGTGGTAGTTAATAATATTTTTTTTGAAACATTTGGGGGTAAACTAGAAAAAGGAAGACCAGAAACAATATAGTCTGCATAAGGAATGCAATAGCCCTGTAGATACTCGTCAATATTTTCCGCAGACCCTAATACAATGAATACATTTTTCTCTTTTTTATATTTTTCTTTCAATAATAAATAAAACTCTTTATTATTTTCCACTAATAAAAGAGTAGTATTCGAACTTCGTTTTTCAAGCAATTTATTCGTGAATACACCCGTACCTGGCCCATATTCAACAATATATTTAGCTTCCTTAAAATTGATGCTTTCCACCATTTTATCTGCAAGAAACTTTGAACTTGGAAGTACTGCACCAACGTTTCTTGGATTCGTTATATATTGAGATAAAAAAGACAGAGGCTTCATATTTAATCACTCCAATAGTTTGAATTTACTACTATAGTTTAAAATTCAAACCTGAAGAAACTAGAGTGACATCCTTAAGAATCCTTAAGATTTGAATAAGCTCTCTAAAAATAGTTTTTCTTAAAGGACATACCTTATAAAAACTCGCTCTCTCCCCTTTACCATAGTTTTTTCAAACGTCAGATACAGAAAACCATATATTTCTCGTTCGCTTTTCAAAGAAAACCTATAAGATTACCAGTAATTATACACATACTTGCGG
>NZ_JBFUIN010000721.1:0-1544 GCF_056401855.1 Bacillus sp. P4_D3 | reverse complement strand
ATTCCAATATATTCTATATAATGAGGTGTAATAAGGCTTCTATGAATCACATAGAATACCTTACCCCTAATAAAAAGAAAAAAGAATCTATTTGGATTCTTTTTTCTTTTTTTATTACATTACATATTTATATAAAGCATGTGCGACACCATGTTCTTCATTTGTTAACGTTTCGTATTGACACATCACTTTTATTTCTTCWACTGCATTTCCCATTGCAATTGATATATTTGCTTTCTCCATCATAGAAACATCGTTTAAGCCATCACCTATTGCTACAGTGTTTTCAACTGGAATATTAAGATGTTCTGCTAAAGTATATAATCCATTTCCTTTTTGAGCATCTCGATGATTAATCTCTAAATTATGCCAATAGGAAGATGTAATAGCTAAATCTGTATTATGCAGAAACGTTTCTTTTAATTTTTTTAATTTCTCTATGTCATAAGAAAACGGTAAAAGTTTATGCACATGTATATCCATTTCTACAATTGGTTTACAACTTTCTGTACTATGAAATGCTGTATGCTCAAGGTATAATGCAGCAATCGTTTCTAACTCTTTCAAATCGAAATTTTCTTTTGCATTCCTCACATACTCGATTTCATTACGTACACTCTCTACTCCATAATCCGGTACATACACACCTTTATTAGTATAAAGCTGATAATACAAGCCATTCTCTTCAAGATATTCTACAATCTCAAGTGCCTGCATATTTTGAATTGGATATCTCTTCATCATTTTTTTATCTTTATATATAAGTGCACCATTTTCCGCGATAATCGGACACTCCAAATCAACTTCTAACAATAGTCGTTCAATATCCACAATAGAACGTCCTGTACAAATTGCTACAACATGGCCCACTTCCTGACATTTTCGAATTGCTTCTGCATTCTCTTTACTAATCATTTTATTCCCCGAAAGAAGAGTTCCATCTAAATCAATTGCGATTAATTTCATTATTTCTTCACCACTTTCTATAAATACACGAGTTCATAATAAACAAAAGGTATCGTTTTCATACTGATCTCATGAAGTACTCCTTATTTATAATTCATGAAAAGCGTTTCAGGTCAAGAAATAATTAAAAATAAAATCAAAAGCTTTTCTCTTTAAAGAAAAGCTTTTGATTTTAAACTATGAACTATAACTAATATATTTTGTCTCACACATATACACATTCTTTTCTTCAGTTGGGACATATACTTTAAACTTTTCTAAACGTTTTCCGTAAATATGAATCGTGACAACGCTTTCGCATTCAGCTATTTTAAGAATATGACAATCAGCTGGTGGAATGACTTTATCTGTTTCTCCTTCTCCCAAATAAAGATTTCCTGTATGGGTTAAATAAACAAGTGAATTTTCAAGCTGCTTAGTTTGTATAAAGTTCTGCACCATTATCCTTCCTGAAAAAACGCCTTCTACTCCCCATGTACCATCATGATCATGTAAAGGTGTAGATTGTCCATCTTTCCATACAAGAGCTAATACTTCAAATCGCTTTAAAGGATCTTCATATAACAAGTGTCGTGCAT
>NZ_JBFUIN010000720.1:0-1544 GCF_056401855.1 Bacillus sp. P4_D3 | reverse complement strand
TAATAAAGCCAACCCAAAGTGCTGGGTGATCTGAAAGAAATAACGCGCCTAATCCCCAAGCGAGAAAAGGTGTCCATATAAAATTAATACCTAGGCTTGTTCCAGCGAATTTTAAGTTGCGGAATCCGTTTTTTATATCCTTTAAGGGGATGCTGAGGAATAATCCATAAAGCATTAAAAATAAGAAGGGGACAATAAATTTTTCTGAATACATATGTATTATATTAAATTGTCCTAATGTAACCCCGAATATAACAGCTGCAAGAATGATAAAGGTTTGAATCTTTTCTAAAGTACTCATTAATAAATCCTCTCTATAGATGAATTTCCATCTCTAGTTGTATTATACAAGGTATTTCACTTATGTGTTTTCGAATTTATCATTTTGACTGAGGAAATATATTTCTTTATTATTTTTAATTGGAGATTTTTTGCTTTTTAAAAAGTTACTTGACTAAAGTAAGTAAATATACTATACTCACTTACATAAGGTAATTAAATAAATAAAAGTTAAAACTTCGGTTTAGATAATGTATTTAAATGAGATAGTTTCAGCAGGACATGATGAAACCTTTTCTTAGAATAAGATTTTTAATGCTGATGAATAATGAATATGATAAGAAAGTTTAGGTGAAGAGAATGGGATTATTTAGCTCATTATTTGGTAAAAAAGAAGAAAATACAAAAGTAGAGGAGAATAAAACTATGTCAAAAGTATTATTTGTAAAAGCGAACGATCGTCCAGCGGAGCAAGCAATTAGTTCAAAAATGTATGAAACATTTGTAAGTGCTTATAAGGAAGCAAATCCGAATACAGAAATTACGGAGTTAGATTTATTTGCATTAGATCTTCCGTATTACGGAAATATCGCTATTTCAGGTGGATATAAACGTAGTCAAGGAATGGAGATAACAGCTGAAGAAGAGAAGGCAGTTGCTACAGTAGATAAATATTTAAATCAATTTTTAGAGGCTGAAAAGGTTGTATTTGCGTTCCCATTATGGAACTTTACAGTACCAGCACCATTAATTACGTATATTTCATATCTTTCTCAAGCTGGAAAAACGTTTAAATATACAGCGAACGGTCCAGAAGGTTTAGCCGGTGATAAGAAAGTAGTTGTTTTAGGCGCTCGTGGTTCAGATTACTCTTCTGAACAAATGGCTCCTATGGAAATGGCTGTTAATTACGTTACAAACGTACTTGGGTTCTGGGGAATTACCAATCCAGAGACAGTTGTAATTGAAGGACACAATCAATATCCAGATCGCTCACAGCAAATTGTTGAAGAAGGTTTAGAGAACGTTAAGAAAGTAGCGGCGAAATTTTAAATAATGATAGTAAATGTAAAAACCAACATGGATGACCATGTTGGTTTTTTAGTCTATTCCCTATGTTAAAAAATGTATATTTATAAAATAAAAGAAAAGTTTGAAAATAGTATTGCAAAATATTATATATCAAACTATAATGAGTTCAAGAATAGTTGATACTTAAATTAAATATTCAGAAAATTCAATTAGTTAAAATTGTATAATTAGAT
>NZ_JBFUIN010000719.1:0-1549 GCF_056401855.1 Bacillus sp. P4_D3 | reverse complement strand
GAATGATCGGATACTTAATTTGTAATATATCTATTACTCGACTTGTAAACATCATTTTCCCTCCTACTTTCCCTATACCTTCTTTATATGACATGCTTTCCCCTTCTTTTACAAGGATTGAACTTTCGCTCAAGCGAATATATTGAAAGAGAAGGAGGCTGAGAACAATGATTTATCCAAATGCGTTACAAAAAGGTGATACAGTAATGATTATTGCACCGTCTGGCCCACCAACACTTGAGAATGTATTAAAAGGTGTGAACGTATTACAAGAGATGGGTTTATTTGTAATAATCGGAAAGAGCGTTTATGAAAAATATGGATATTTAGCTGGAAGTGATCAAGTTCGTCTTGATGATATACATGAAGCATTTACAAATAATGAGGTCAAAGCAGTCTTTTGTGCACGAGGTGGTTACGGCAGCGCTCGTCTCCTCCCTTACATTCAATATGAAATCATTCAACGGAATCCAAAGATTTTTTGGGGATATAGCGATATTACGGCTTTACATACTGCCTTTTCACGTTATGCAGAGCTTGTAACTTTTCATGGTCCAATGATTGAAGAATTAGGAAAAGGTATAGATTCTCTCTCTTTATCTTCTTTCAATCAACTATTCCATCCGTATTCATCTATCTTATATGCATCAGAATGTATCGTACCTACCTCTCCATGTACAGTTACAGGCACATTAGTTGGAGGGAATTTAACTGTGTTAACAAGTATAATTGGCTCGCCCTATGAGATAAATACGTCAAATAGACTTTTATTGCTTGAAGATATTGGTGAAGAACCGTACCGCATTGACCGGATGTTAAATCAACTACTTTTATCTGGACAGTTTAATGAATGCAGTGGCGTTATTTTTACAAGTTGTCACGACTGCAACCCTTCTAAGCCATCTCAATCATTGCAAACAATATTATATGAATATTTCATGCCATATAATATACCTGTGTTATTCGGTTTACCGATTGGACATATAAGTCCAAATATCGGTATTCCCCTCGGAGCTACAGCAACAATAAATACAACTAACAAAACTGTTTCTATTTCTTCTGGTATAGCCACTCCATGTTCAAATTAAAAAGGAAAAGCTGCTAAGCTTTTCCTTTTACTTATAATAATTAAAGATTCGTCCTGATGCTATCTCTGCAATTTCTTCTGGAATAAATGTTTTACTCATATCTGTTCCAACATTTAATACAGCTGTCGCATCTTTCTCGATGCTACCCAATAATTCTTTTCCACGTATCGTAATAAGGGGTGTCCCTTCTGGCAACACAGCTTTTACAAATTCCAATTGTGTAAAGAATGGAACAATCCATCTACCCTCTCCTTGGAAATGACGTAAACGAAGTGTGCCTTCTGTTGCCCCGTCCTCTGCTTCTAATGAACCAGCAACATAAAACTCCGTTGTTAAGAGCAATTCATAAAATTCCTTTTGCTTTTGTTTATCATCTCCTGCTAAAACGAGTACTTCTTCTATTTTCTTTACTGGAATTTGCTTCATATGATGACACCCCTATTTTCAAAATGATTATACTT
>NZ_JBFUIN010000718.1:0-1549 GCF_056401855.1 Bacillus sp. P4_D3 | reverse complement strand
ACCGAGTACTGTATGGGCCTGGGCGTTAATATGGAATAACGGCAGCGCTGTAAATAAAATATCTTTCGAACTTGCGCCAACCATATAGGTGGCAAATGACTGCGCAGAATTTACATAGGCAGAATGACTTAACATGACCCCTTTAGGTAATCCAGTCGTTCCAGAGGTATAAAGAATACTGTTAATAGAAGAGGAGGAAACAAATTCAGTTGGAAGGTGATGATTATTTGTATTCAGTACATCTTTCAATTCGATTACCAGCGGTTCTTTACCATCGTTCAAAATGATTGCGCTTTCATCATTTCCGTAAACGACAATTTGAATGTCCCTTTGTATAAATGGCAAACAAGAAGCAATTTGAGGAACAAATTCCTTATCAACGATAATCAGCTTGCAATCAGAGTGAGATAAAATATACTGCAAACCTTCCCCTTTTAAATGCACATTCAGAGGCACCGCAATTGCTCCCATAAAAGATAAAGCAAACCATACATCCAGATATTCAGGAGTGTTATGAAGCATAATACAAACCTTGTCACCTTTTTGAATACCGAGCTCACAAAATCCCGCTGCAGCTTTTGTAATTCGATGATAGAGCTCCTCATACGTAACTCTTTGTTCTTTAAATTGTAAATAGACCTTACTTGGTGTTTTTTCAATACTTTGCATAATAAAATGTGGCAAACTGTGATTTTCCAGCATTGAATTCCATCCCTTCTTGCTATAATCTTTTTTATTTATATAGCAAGAAACATGCCAAAAATCGACTCATTCTCTATTCCCTTATTCCTTCAGGGATATACCCCGTTCTCCCTTACATGTCCACCTTCATATGTCGCATTTGCGCTACAAATGATTACAATCATGTCGCATCTATAAGAAAGTGTCGCAAAAAAGAGACAGTATATATTACTGCAAACCAAACAAAAAAAGGGCCTGTTTGCCCTTTTTTCCCTTCATGACATTCCATATTTTTCTATTTTTCGATATAAGCTAGCCCGATGAATCCCTAAAAGCTTGGCTGCCTCTTTTATATTTCCAGCTGTCTTTTCCAAAGCCCTTGTAATCACCCGTTTTTCAGCCGATTCCACTTCCTCCTGCAGTGAATAACTCATCTCATTCTTCTCTTGATCCACCGCAAATATTTCATGATATAACTCTTCTTCCAAATCTTTTTTCCGCAAATATACAGGAAGATGATGCACTTGAATAATCATTCCTTCTATAACATTCATCGCTCGTTCTAACACATTCTCTAGCTCCCTAATATTGCCTGGCCAATCATGCTCCATGAATATATCCCTTACTCTCTCATCCAATGAAAGAACGCTACTACCCAGCTCCCCATTCAATTTCCGAATTAAAAATTCCATTATATGTATCATATCTTCCTTTCTCTCTCGTAACGGAGGAATATCGATCGCAAACACATTCAATCTATAATATAAATCCTCCCTAAATTCCCCTCTTTGCACCATTTCACGAAGATTTCGATGTGTCGCCGCAATGAAACGGACATCAATCTTTTGAATTTTCGTACCACCAATTC
>NZ_JBFUIN010000717.1:0-1553 GCF_056401855.1 Bacillus sp. P4_D3 | reverse complement strand
GGATAAGTTTTACTGCATATAATATTAAAGTAAAGACAAAGGTAAGATATGATAATAAGTTTATATTTAATACAGATATAAAGATGAGGGTCGGCATTACAGAACGGCTTTTTTTGTTCAATACAAGAAAGGATGCAGCAAAATTACAAAAGGCGATTGAAACTAAGCTGGAAGCTGATTTCAATCAATTAATAAAGAAAATACAAACTGTCAAAATCGACCCTATTGGGCTTGGGAGATATGCAAGAACTTACACATATCCAGAATGGAAAAAAGTCCAAAATAAATGGAATAATGAATTAGCAAAGGGCGATGTAAACGTCAAGGTAAATGTGAAAATTGGTGCGATGGGAACGATTAAGTAACATGAGTCCAACTGAAATTTGTACTAAAATTGCAAGTACCTTCTATTTTAGTAGGGGAAATATCTTTAATAGGTTTCCGCCCCATCACAATCGAGTTAAGCAAAACAAATACCCTAAAAATAGAAAATTGGCATCTCCAGGTGAAAAGGTACATTTTTCTATTTTTGGGTGCTATAAAATTCTTACGTTGATGGGCATGGGGTCACTATGCCATTTCATCCAAATTGTACGTTTAGACACAATTTGGACGAAAATTAACCGATTCCCTGTACGTTAAGGAATCGGTATTTCGGCTGTTTTTATAATACAGGTTAAAATAAACAGCACTGTAGACTAATTGCTATGGTGTTTTAGCAGATGAAATAACCCATACTTTATATAGCCAAGGTTCATTATTTACGTCTATTTCTGTATGAACTTTAAAATGAGGGACCTCAGCTAATTGAAAACAGAGAGCGTAGGCAATTGGATATTCATCTGAACAGCTCCATTTCTTAAATGTTTTCGATATAATAAATTATAATATTATCTGTTTTGATTATCTTATATTGAGAGGTACTCTATAAAATTTAAAAATGAATTTGTAATAGATTGAAAAAATTATGATTTGGGTTATCTCTTTGGGGTAGTGTATTTTTGTTAACTTGATGGGAAAAGTACATAAAACCAATGACTTCCAAACATACTAATGAAATATTTTGGGGGTGAGTTTATTGGATAAAAAAGACTTTCAAAAAGTTTATAATGATTACTTACATCAAGGGGAAGGGCAAGCTCAATTGGAAGTAGCCCAGGACCAGGAAATCGATTCAGGAGCAGAACAAATAGTTGCAGTTCGTAAAAATGATGAAGGTGATTTAATTGCTTTTAAAACGAGTAGCGGAAGAGAGTTAGATTATATTACTGCTCTTGATGAAGCAAAATCAGGGAAGTTAGCTCATGTGGACGTATTTCATAAGTATGGTAGGGATATTATACGTAGTGAACCGGATGGTATAAAGGAAAATAACTTAGATAATTTACCGTCTTTTTAAACGGGTAAACCTCAAGAAGAGAATGTTCATTTGGATATTCTCTTCTTTTCTTTGCTAAGTTTTCCCTACAAATAGAAGGTTCATTTCTAGAGTGAAATCTCTTTTTTAAAAAGCTCTCTAAAGTTCTCTCTATCTTCTGCTGTAAATGGTTTAC
>NZ_JBFUIN010000716.1:0-1553 GCF_056401855.1 Bacillus sp. P4_D3 | reverse complement strand
AGACAATATTCGGTTGAAAATATATAAAACCATTTGAATTGAAATTATGATAGACGTCTTTAATTTTTACTATTAAAAGTACTTATAATAATGGATTAAGTTAATTGAAATATATTTATTCTTTATAAGAATAAATTTTTGGTAACGGTACATTCTATGAGAGGTAATTACTATATTTGGGTAAGGTGTTCCTTATGAGTTATAAGAACTTATTTTCTTTAATCCAGAACATGGTTAGGAAAATTTTTTCTATAGTAAGTATTGTTGCTAAAAGTCTAATTTCTTTAAGGAGGAATATTTTTATGGGTATTTTAAGTGGAAATCCACAAAATGAACCAATGCACTACGGAGAAGTCTTTGGAATTTGGAGTTATCTTGCAGCGGCACAAGGCGCAATTGCTGGATATCAAGTTCTYATTAACCACACAGGAGACGAGGATTTAAAGAAATTTTTAGAAAACCTTGTAGAGAATGATATCCAATCAGAAGTTGAAGAATTAAAAAATATATTAAAATTGAATGGTGTTGCATTACCACCAGCACCTCCAGAAAGACCAGTTGCATCTATTGAAACGATTCCTCCTGGAGCTCGTATTAATGATGCGGAAATTGCTGCAAAAGTTTCTATGGATCTTGCTGCTGGGTTAGTAGCATGTAGTCAAGCTATGGGACAATCTCTTCGAGAAGATGTTGGAATGATGTTTGGTCAATTTCATATGAAAAAAGCACAAGCTGGAGCTATATTACTTCGTCTGAATAAGAAAAAAGGTTGGATTATTCCGCCTCCATTACATGTTCTACAATCAGATCAAGCATAATACTTAAATAAAATTCAATTTTTTCTTTGGTGAATACAGTTTAATTAAAGGACTATTTTTCGCTCATATTTTGCTCACAAATGCTATGAAAATACGTGAGAAAGTATGAAGTGAATTTTTATAACGAAATATAGCGCAATAAATAAAAAGTGCTATAACCGCTTATTTAATGGGCGTTTATAGCACTTTTATATTTTTGTGTTATACAAAATAAACAACCTTAAAACCGCTCATTCTTCTCCCAAGATTCAACGATATAGCATGAGAAACCTTATTATATCAAGGTTTGTAAGTGGTGATTTAACTCGATGCTCACATTTTGCTCACATTAGAATTTTTCGGCTTTTATTTGATGTTTTCATAAGATTTTATTACATTCTCAAAATTTTCTGCGGCCTGTTGCTGCATGTTTTGTGTGATATGGCTATACTTGTCTAATGTCATTTGAATAGAAGAGTGTCCTAAGCGATCCTGTACAATTTTAGGATGCTCACCAGCTTGGAGCATAAGTGTTGCATGTGTGTGCCTTAAGTCGTGAATACGAATTCGTGGAACACCAGCTTTTTTATAATGGTCTTTCAAAAAACGATGAGGAGCATCTATATGTAAGGGACAATGAATCGTATTGCCAGCGAAAATATAGGCCTCCTCATTCAAGGAGATACCCCAGCGGAAAAACTCTTTCTTTTTATAAAGGTAGTATGCTTGTAACTCTATTACAACAAAGGAAGAGAT
>NZ_JBFUIN010000715.1:0-1555 GCF_056401855.1 Bacillus sp. P4_D3 | reverse complement strand
GTGTATAGAGGATGGAGTTTGCAAGGTGGTCTTGCATATTCGGAAGAAAAGTTAAGAGAGATATTTAAAGAATTTGAAGTAATTGAAATTAGAAAAATGAAGCAAATTGAACAACCAAATAATATGTTTGGAGAATCATTTCTTTGGACAGCATTATTTAAGAAGAAATAAAACATAGATAATTGACAAACTCATCGTTTTTATAGACAATACACTTATAAGAATATACGTTCGGTTTTGTTGTCCGATGTATGTTTTGCATAAATACATAACAAGGGGATGTCTCTAAATGAGTAACACAAATCAAAAAATCACTACGTTTTTAATGTTTGAGGGARAAGCTGAAGAAGCGATGAATTTTTACACGTCGCTATTTGATCAATCAGAAATTGTAAACATCTCTCGTTACGATGAAAAGGGACCTGGTAAAGAGGGAACTGTAATACATGCAACATTCACGTTAAATGGCCAAGAATTCATGTGTATCGATAGTTATGTAAAGCATGATTTTACATTCACTCCATCTATGTCTCTTTATGTAACTTGTGATACGGAAGAGGAAATCGAAACAGTTTTTAATAAACTAGCACAAGATGGAAAAGTTCTTATGCCTTTAGGTTCATATCCGTTTAGTAAAAAGTTTGGCTGGTTAAATGATAAGTATGGCGTATCTTGGCAGTTAACTCTTGCTGGAGATGAATAATTAAAATAATATGGTGACATTAACGTCATAACAAAAGGGATGATTCAAGACTAATATGTATCATCCCTTTTATTTTTTGTTTTACAAACGTCACTGGTTTTTAAAGAACGTTTCATTATTATAACTAAAGAAGAAAGACCATCGTTATTCAATAAGATTAAAATAGATTTAGCTACCCGTTATATTTATAACAACTTTAGGTTTTTATATAATATAAAACTGCTAATTTAATTTTTCAGCTTATCTAGTAATTKAATTCATTAACTGGAAGAAGTATTCAGGTTTATAAGTCTTATTTAGGTTATACCATGAATGTAACGTATCTGGTGCAAATACATCAATTTTTTTCAATACTTCCATTGCAAATTCCAGAGGAGCTACTCCTGATGCAGTAATCAAATTTTCATCACATACTGCAGGTTCCATATTATAAAGTTGTTCTCCTTTATAATTAGGACAAACCATTTTAATATATTCTAAATCATTGCTTGTATGTTTTCTAGAATCTAGGTATCCAAAGTTCGCTAACCCCTCAGTTGCACCACAAATGGCAGCAACAATAGTGCCGAGTTTTAACGCTTCACCAATTTTTTTTAAGATAGGGTGATGAATGCTTTCTCCCCAAGTAGTCCCTCCAGGTAAAACTAAAAGATCGTTACTCTCAAGAGTACATGTATCAAGAGAAATATCTGGCTTTATGCTCAGTCCTCCCATCGTAGTAATAATTTCATTATTAGCTCCTACTGTAACTACCTTTAAAGGGGCTAACTCTTTTTTGAAATATCTTCCTGAGTTTAGTTCTGCAATTAAATGTCCATATTCCCAGTCTGACATCGTATTAAATACATAAAG
>NZ_JBFUIN010000714.1:0-1555 GCF_056401855.1 Bacillus sp. P4_D3 | reverse complement strand
GGTGTAGCTACTATGATGGTGCCAAAAGAAGGAGGAGTAGTCTAATGAATATCGGGATTGAAGCGACAGGAGTATTCTTCCCAAAAGGCGTAGAGACAGCTGCAGACCTATCTAAAAAAACAGGTATCCCTGAGAATATTATTATAGAAAAATTTGGGCTATATGAAAAGCATGTCGCAGACGAAACGATGCATGCATCAGATTTAGCTATTGCTGCTGCAAAGCCAATATTACTACAAGTTAATCCTCAATCTATTGATGTAGTCATTTATTTTGGCAGTCCACATAAAGATTACCACGTATGGTCTAGTGCCCCAAAAATTCAGCATGAACTTGGATTGAAGAATGCTTATGCTTTTGAAATTATGAATGTTAGTTCTTGCTTTCCAATTGCTCTCAAAGTCGCAAAAGATATGCTCTACTCTGATAAATCAATTGAAAACATATTATTAGTAGGTGGATGTAAAGAATCTCAAATTGTAGATTATGATAATCCACGCTCACGTTTCATGTTTAATTTCGCTGATGGCGGAAGTGCAGCCTTAGTAAAAAAAGGCGCTAGCAACGGTGAAATATTAGGAAGTGCTATTATAACGGATGGTTCATTTCATGAAGATGTACGTATTCCAGCAGGTGGATCGAAACAAATTGCTAGCTATGATACGGTTGAGAATCGACAACATTATATCGATGTAATAGATCCTATTAGTATGAAAGAACGTTTAGATCTGGTTTCAACTCCTAATTTTGAAAAGGTTATTCGGGAGGCGTTAAGAAAAAGTGGATTAACTCCCAAAGATATTAAAGTATTATTACCACTGCATACAAAACGTTCTATGTTAATAGAATTGTTACAAGGATTGGGATTAGTAGAAGAACAAGTTGTATATTTAGATCATTATGGGCATATGTCAGCGCTTGATCCGTGTATCGGTCTTCACATTGCAAATGAACAAGGGAAATTACAGCCTGGAGATATTGCAGTAGCGGTTAGTGCAGGTACTGGGTATACTTGGGCAGCTACTGTGATTAGGTGGTAGTAAGCATGGATTTTATAAAAAAAATTATATGTTGTTTTTTCATTGTTACTGTGAGTCTAGGAATGTTTACTTCTGTAGGAAGTGCCTCAGCTGTAAAATATGTGAAATCATGGGGGAGAAAGGGGAGTGGAGAGGGAGAGTTTTCTCAACCTATGCAATTAGCAATTGATTCAAAAGATAATGTTTATGTTGTTGATCGAATCAATAATAGGATTCAAAAATTTGATAACGATGGTAAATTTCTTACTAAATGGGGTACAAATCATGGGGCAGGAAACTTAGATCCACTAGAAAATTGGAGAGAGGGTCCAGGAGATCTCTTTTTGCCAATAGGAATTGAAATTGATATAAATAATACGGTTTATGTCACAGATACTTCTAATAATCGTGTGAATATTTATAATGAAAATGGAATCTTTTTAGAGTCTTTTGGAAGTTTTAATGGTATGTCAGGGCAGTTTTTCTCACCACAAGGAATAGATGTAGATAGCCAAGGAAATATAATAATTACAGAT
>NZ_JBFUIN010000713.1:0-1559 GCF_056401855.1 Bacillus sp. P4_D3 | reverse complement strand
GAGCTAGCCAGCATGACAATGGAATTGTTTTCGATGGAGTATTGGGATACATTTTATGAGAATACAGAAGAATTTATAAAAGCAAAATTAGATTTCTTTAAAGATATTGTTAAGTATTTACCACAAATGCTTATCGTTGATCAATTCCAACATTGGATGTATGAAAATCCAAATCATACTGCTAAAGAAAGAAATGAAAAATATTTAGAATTACATAACACTTACCAATCGAATGTGGTAAATATTGAAGGTTATGAAAACTGGATAGCAACTGGCTGGTTACCTGTACTACACATATTCGAAATACCCTTCTATTATATTGAATATGCAATCGCGCAACTTGGTGCATTGCAAATGTATAAACAATACAAAGAGAATCCTAAACAAGCACTACAAAATTACAAAAAAGCATTATCTCTAGGTAGCTCTGAATCCTTACCAGAGGTATATGAAGCAGCTGGAATTCGTTTTGATTTTTCTAGTGAGACAATAAAAGAATTAATGGCATTTGTAGAAGAGGAATTGGAATTACTTAAACAAATATAAATAAAAAAATGCATCTGTCCTTATAGGTGCATTTTTTATTGTTTTTTTATTCAATACAAATTGAATCTTTATCTCGCTTTATTAATAAGCTCTATATATTGTAGGTCCCCATATCCTATTGTTGGAAAAAGATTAAACAACCTTTTTAGTAACTCTTGTGTTGGTAAATCTTTATTTTTGGAGATATACTTTACTACTACATTATTTTCTTTTAGCATCTCTAAATATAAATCTATCGCCTGATACATTACAGGTAGTATCTCATGAGATGGCTTTTTATGATTTACTAGAACTTCATTGTAAACAGAAAAATAGTTCCCTAATTCAAGTTCAATTTGACTTACTTTAAATTCATCCTCTCTGAAGCTATTTAAGTATACTTTTCCCTTATAATCAGACTGTTCAAGGTAAGAAAGTACGGTAAGTAGATTCATTTGGCAAAACATATCCTCACCAAACCATAAAACGATATATTTATACTCTTTCTTAAAAAGATTCTCTAAAGGATGAATAACCTTTTTCATATAATTTTCTACAGTACCTTGATGTCCTTCTGCCCTTGTTTTAATAAACTCATCATCAAAAATCTGTGCGGTAGTCGCATTTACACACATAGCTTCATTAAATGGAGCGTAATCAGACTCCCCCATTAGTCTTTCACTTTTAAATTCTTCATACATAAATTGACCATTTAATATGTTTAGTACATCTTTATCAAACAGCTCACTCTTCGCATTCCGTAACTGATTAACTTCAATTTTTCTAGAAAAATTCATTCTATCCCACTCCTTGCCATCATTGATTGAGAGTTTAATAAATGATTGAACCGGTATTTTGTTAAGTTGGAATTTTCCTGGGGTTATACCAAAAACAGTTTTAAATGCTCTACTATAAGCCTCTTGCGAAGAGTAATCGTAATCAAATGCGATATCAATTATCTTTCTATCATTCGTCAAATCTTCCGTTGATAAATACAATCTTCTAAGAAGAATATATCGTCTAATACTTATCCC
>NZ_JBFUIN010000712.1:0-1560 GCF_056401855.1 Bacillus sp. P4_D3 | reverse complement strand
GCTATAATGCGTTCTTTTTCTAATAAGAAAAATAAGCTTAAAATAAGAGAAAGTAGTATTTGTAAACTGACTTTTCCTATGTTTGCTATCGATTGATATATGACATCTACACCTTGTTCGATATATTTCGATACTTCCATTCCATTAATTGTCGAAAGTGCATATTTAATTATCTCGTTATCAGGTGGGTTCTGAAAAAACAATTTAAATTGATAAATTAATTGTGAAATTTGTATCGTTAGTACAGGCAAATATTTATATAGTGTAGTTACAATAAACGTCACTAATACAATATATAAACCAGCAATAACCACTTTCCTATTTACTTTCAATTTTTTTGAAA
This sequence comes from Bacillus sp. P4_D3, assembly GCF_056401855.1. Classification (NCBI taxonomy): domain Bacteria; kingdom Bacillati; phylum Bacillota; class Bacilli; order Caryophanales; family Bacillaceae; genus Bacillus; species Bacillus sp. P4_D3. Next base: position 1,217 of record NZ_JBFUIN010000712.1, on the reverse strand, counting down.
TAAACTTTTGAAATCGATCCATCAAAAACGTGAGAATAAACGTAATTAATATTAAATTAATCATGCTTTTTAATCCATACAATACAAGCACTAATATTATTAAAACGAGAAACCGTTGAAACCCTCTACTTCGAAAGAAATTTTTCACTTCATTCATTAAAAATTAACCTCCCCCTTCAATGGATGGAAATTGAATATATTACATTTTATGAACTTCTATAGACAATCTTTCTTACTAATTAGGAAGAATCCTTTTTTTCTTTTCTAATGTCGGATTTTTCATCTAATACTTTTCTAAAAACTATTTTTCAAATCTATATTTTAGGAGAACATCTATTTTTAGACTGTTGCTCCTTAGTAGATTTTTCATATTGAAAAAAGAGAGTTATCTATTACTTAACTCTCTCTAGAAAAATGCTAAATGAAAAGCTTAATTATTTCAATCTAATCATTTCTTTTTTGCATTTGCTTCGCTAACAATTCCTTCACTTGGTTATACGTTAAACCTGAATTTTTGTTTAAACGCTTTACTTCCTCGACATCAGTACCTACCACTGTATATTTTTTCTCATCACTCATATTTCCACTTCCTTTTTCACCAGATCATTTCTTATATTTCTTCCCTAAACTCTTATAAATTAACACAAATAAGCTGTACTAAATTAAATAGCTAAAGGGAGTTTAGTTGCATAAGAGGAATAGATAAAAAAATGTCGAATTTATTTATTTGTTGAAATTGAGGACTTGGAGGATACATTTTGAAGAAATATGAGTTTAAAAATAACATTCCAACATTGGAAGAGTACAAATATTTGTGCGAGTCTGTTGGATGGACTAATTATATGAATTTTGAAGTGGTGGAAACATCACTAAAGAATTCTATCCACTGCATCACAGTCAAAGATAATGAACAAATTGTGGGCATGGGGAGAATTGTTGGTGATGGGGCTATCTATTTCTATATTCAAGATATAGTGGTTCATCCAGATTATCAGAAAAATGGTATTGGGAAAAAAATAATGCATATCTTGGTTGAATACTTAAATCAGAATGCCCCTGATAAGGCGTTTGTCGGTTTGTTTGCATCGCAAGGTAAAGAATCTTTCTATGAAAAATATGATTTTAAAGATTACTCACCAAACATGACGGGGATGTTTACTGTCATTTCAAAAAAATAAACATAATAGATTTTTAATTAWACGTCGTCAATATTAAAG
>NZ_JBFUIN010000711.1:0-1560 GCF_056401855.1 Bacillus sp. P4_D3 | reverse complement strand
GCGAATATACATCAAGTTATTGCGACGTTTTATGAGCCGAAAGGAATACGTACAAAAATTCTTGCGGATGAATTAACATTTCCGTCAGATATTTATGCGCTTCAAAGTCAAATTCGTTTAAAAGGCTTAGATCCAGATGAGCATTTAGTACGAGTGAAAAGTCGAGATGGAAGAACACTTTTTGAAGATGATATTATTCAGGCAATGACAGATGATATCGCTTTAATTTTATTGCCTTCTGTACTATATAGAAGCGGACAAATTCTCGATATGAAGCGATTAACAGCTGAAGCTCATAAACGTGGTATTCATATCGGTTTTGACTTATGTCATTCAATCGGTGCTATTCCGCATCATTTTAACGAATGGGATGTAGATTTCGCTGTATGGTGTAATTATAAATATTTAAATGCAGGTCCTGGTGGTGTTGCAGGTTTATATGTGAATAAAAACCATTTAGATAGACTTCCAGGATTATCTGGTTGGTTTAGCTCTAGAAAGGATAAGCAGTTTGATATGGAACATTCATTAACTGCGGCTGATCATGCTGGAGCCTATCAAATAGGGACACCTCACGTATTAAGTATTGCACCATTAATCGGTTCTCTTGAAATTTTTAAAGATGCCCGTATTGAAAGATTACGTGAAAAGTCATTACATATAACAAGATATATGCTCGATTTAATTCAATTGGAGTTAAATGATATGGGATTTACAATCGGAAATCCGCTAGAGGATGAAAAACGAGGCGGGCATATTTATTTAGAACATGCTGAGGCGGCACGTATATGTAAAGCGTTAAAAGCAAATGGAGTGATTCCAGACTTTAGAGCTCCAAATGGAGTTAGACTTGCGCCTGTTGCTTTATACAATACGTATGAGGAAGTATGGAACTCTGTACAAATCTTAAAGAAAATTATGAAAAATGAAGAATATAAAAACTTTGAAAATAAGCGAGAGGTTGTGGCGTAAGCATGAAAACATCGCAGTGGATTGATATTTCACAACCGCTAAATAATGATATCGCGACATGGCCAGGGGATACACCGTTCTCGTATGAAGTTTCATGGTCAAAAGAAGACAGTGGTTCGGTAAATGTCGGAAAGTTAACGATGAGTATCCATACAGGTACTCATATTGATGCACCATTTCATTTCGATAATGACGGTAAGAAGGTGTTGGATTTAGATATACACGTATATGTAGGCGCAGCACGAGTTATCGATGTGTCAGGGCTGGAGAGTATCGGTAAAAAGGAATTAGAACGTTTTAAATTAGAAGGTGTAGAGCGATTATTATTACGTACATCTTCACATGGTAAAGCGCAAGAATTCCCAGAAAAAATCCCGTATTTACGTGCTGATATTGCAGATTTTCTATCAAGTAAGGGCATTCGTTTAATTGGGGTAGATGTACCCTCTGTTGATCCTTTAGATGATAAAGAACTAGCAGCACATCATCAATTATTTAAACACGGAATTCACATTTTAGAAAATGTCGTACTCGATCACGTAGCAGACGGCGATTACGAACTTATTGCCTTACCACTTGCATTAACAG
>NZ_JBFUIN010000710.1:0-1564 GCF_056401855.1 Bacillus sp. P4_D3 | reverse complement strand
CATCTATACTTTCGATTTCCGTTACAGTACGAAGCGCTGTTTTAAACGGTGTATGAAGCTTTACATGTCGGCGGTTTATCTTCACATCGGTAATTTTCATTTTGTTCATCCTTTCGTTGTTTATAGAGTGATACTTTAATACACGGGAGACTTTATTCTGCCCGTTAATGCGAAACAAAAAAATCCAGCCATAAGAAGATTCTTACGGCTGGATTTTGTCTATGAATGGGTAGACAAAGCAGCAATCTGATTATATTTTTTCTGTGCATCCTTTAGCGCTACAAGTAGCGCCTTTTGAGACGAACCGAAGTATCGATTTTTTATTTCTGTTACTAATGCTGGGTCATTAATATTTTTATGTAGAAACAAATATTTAACAAATTGAGATGTTAATGCAATTGTCGCTGAGCAATCTGCATCTACAATTTCCCCTGTATCCTTCTCAAGTACAAATGCTACAAAATAACTTTTGAACTTTGCGGTAATGGGATTATTTTGAGGTGCTTTCGCATCCCCTACGACGTAAATTGTATTTGAAGCGTACACAGCTATCTTCCTTTCTTATACAAGGATAACGGTTTTCTTAACAGACGTATAAGCTGTTAACTCAACGTTGATCAAAAAATGTATCCACTTACCTTGTATTATATACAATTGACAGAATTTTAACAATATTTATTTTGACATATATTCCATAATTATGGAAATCTCTTAAAATAATTAAAAATGGCTCAAACTTCTCATTTTTACAATATGTCATTGCTCCTTGTACCATGACATTCACACTACAAACACCTTTTTCCTCATACATCAAAAAACAGTTAGCTATCGCTAACTGTTCCACCACTTCACTTTGGCAATACGAATATTGTTTCGTTTGACTTAGAAAATTGATACTCTTTTCTCGCAAACTTTAATATTTCTTCTTCATTATCCGTTAAATTCTCGATGTTAGTCTTTAAAGAACCTTGATCTTTCTTTAAAGAAACTAATTGTTTCTTTTGGTTCGTTATTGTATTTTGTTTGCCATTAATTACTTCTTGTTGTTTCGTCAAAATATATTGAACGTAAAAAGTAGTCGCAGCAATAAAAATGAACATGAAAATAAAACGCCTTAACTTCTTCTTATTTATAGTTCGATTGTCGTTAGGCTGTGATAGTTGCTCTGGTATATTAGGAACATTTACTCTTTTGAGTTTCCTCATTTTCAAATCCCCCTAACCCATATTTTTTCACTACCATAGGCACGATCTCTTATTAACTTAAATTCTATTCTTATAAAATAAGCTCCTTCACAAAAAAATCTCACAAATTAACCAATTAGAGATAGCGTTCGACGACATCTCTGTATTTAAAATGAGAATTTTTATTTATGCTGCTATAAAATAGTAGTTTATGTTATTCTTTTTCCCCAATTGTAGAAAACAATTTTACACATATAAATTCTAGTTTTGCATACCGATGTTATAACATGCTTACAAGGAGGAAAAATGATGCACTACCGCACATTGGGTAAAACTGGAATTACTGTTTCTGAAATTGGCTTTGGAGCGTGGGCGATTGG
>NZ_JBFUIN010000709.1:0-1565 GCF_056401855.1 Bacillus sp. P4_D3 | reverse complement strand
ACTCTCATATTTATTATTAGCAATGCCAACCTTTCAGAAATGAAAATAAAGATGAGGTATCAACTTTCTAGAGATACAACAAAAAAGCATTCTCGATTAGAAAGAATGCTTTTTTGAAACTTTATTGTTCTTTGTTTTTCCCAATTTACACCTTTGAGTTAAGCATACATATAATAATTTCAGAAAAAGATTTCACCTTATAATTTAGTGTTATTTCTGAAAAACATGTTTTACTTTTTCGCCTGGAACATTACTCCCCCCTCTTCCTTTTACATCTTCAATCATCATGGTAACAATCATGTCTGGCGCATTTGCATCAAAAGCTGCAAACCATCCAAGTTCTTTTCCGTCTGCTTCTTTCGACTCCTTCAGTTCTGCTGTACCGGTTTTACCAGCAAGAGTTACACCATCAACCTTAGCAATTCTCCCAGCGCCATCAGGGTCATTAATGACTTTTATTAATGCACTCTTTAATATCTCTTGATTCTTTTTAGAAACCACGTTTTCTTTCCAATTCCCCGCTACTTTTGCTTCTTTTAACAGATGAGGCGACGGAATATTCCCTTCATTCACAATCGGTGCATATGTTAATGCTAAATGAAGTGGTGTCATTAATACTTGTCCTTGTCCATATCCGGTATCTGCTAGTTGAATATCGTTTTTTATCCCATCTTTTGCAATTGTTGAAATAGGAAATTCGTATTCGATTGGTAATTTTTCATAAAATCCGTATTTCTTAAATTCATTTACATACTGATCTTTTCCCATTTTCAAAGCTTGTTGAGCAAAATAAATATTATCAGAGTACTTCATTGCCTTATCAAAATCAATTGGACTAGCTTCCTTCACACGTGTTACATAATAATTTCCCCACGATGAATCTTTCGTCCATTTTAATCCTTGAATTTTAAATTCTTCTTTAGGATTTATTGTTTTCGTTTCCAAACCAATTGCACCTGTAATCGTTTTAAATACAGAACCTGGTACAAATGCTTTTGTGAAGCGATTCATCATTGGCAGTTTCGAGTCGTTATTCCATGCTTCTCTTTGGGCTTTTGACGCTCCTCTAACTATTATATTTGGATTATAAGCAGGGCTACTTACGAGTGCGATTGTTTCACCCGTTTTAGGATTGACCGCTGCACTAGATCCTGCTTCATTTTTCATCTCATTAAAGATTTTTTCTTGAATTGCAGCATCAATTGTTAACGTAACATTTTCCCCTTCTTTTGCTTCTTTTTTTGCTACGTTTTTAATCTCTTTCCCGTTCTCATCTTCTATAAATACGCGTCCACCCTTTTCACCACGCAATTTATTCTCTAGTACTTTCTCTAAACCTGTCTTACCTACTAAATCATCTGCTTGATAACCTTTTCTTTGAAGCGATTTTAACTCCTCTGCATTCACCTTTCCTATATATCCCGTTAAGTGTGCCGCTGCTTCTCCTAATGGATACGTACGAATATTTACTGGGCGAGATGAAACTCCTTCTAATTCAATATAATCATTCTGTCTGGTTCCCTCTTTTAAAATACCAATTGGTACAAGGGAATCTGGTTTTATCC
>NZ_JBFUIN010000708.1:0-1568 GCF_056401855.1 Bacillus sp. P4_D3 | reverse complement strand
TTGTAAGACTTATAAAGAAATGGAATCATTTGTTGAGCAGTTACACAGCATATAGGATCTAGATTTTCGTTCACAATTACAACTGCCGAATTGTTAGAAAAAGCTTCGATTAACGTAGTGAAAGAGTCCTCTTCATAAATAACTGCGCAACTACATTCTTCAGTAGATGAAGGAAGGTAATAAAAATTTTTACCTTCCTGTTTCATGTGCTGAATGGTGCTTGTACGATCGATTGATAAAATTTTTATAAACTCTTTTATTGTTGGAAATGAAAATGTCATAGTGTCCTCCTGGTATGTATAAAAATTTAGACAGTGATAAAGAAATAATACACCTATTTACGATAAATTTAAAATATTTTTACAAATAAAAATTATTTCATATAAATAGTTCTGTATGTAGAGTTGGCACACCAATTGCATAAATAAAAAGTGAGAGATTTAGGAGAAAGGAGGAGTGCTATATATGAGGCACTGTGACGTTTTAATAATAGGCGGTGGAATTATAGGATGTTCTATCGCTTATTACACTTCAAAATACGGAAGAGACGTAACGATCATTGAAAAAGGAGAATTTGTCAGTGGAACGTCTTCACGGTGTGACGGGAATATTTTAGCGATTGATAAAGATCCAGGGTTTGATAGTCAAATGTCGTTAGTAAGTCAAAAATTAGTAACAGAACTAAGTGAAGAGCTGGAGCACTCATTTGAATATAGGGCACCAGGAAGCATTCTCGTTTGTGAATCAGACGAAGAGATGGAGGCAGCACAGCAATGGGTAAATCGTCAAAAAGAAGCTGGATTACCGTTTCGAATGCTTGATAGGCAAGATATAAAAGAAGAATCACCATTTTTTGCAGATGATTTATTGGGTGGTTTAGAATGCGCAACGGATTCAACTGTAAATCCATATCTTCTTGCTTTTTCACTTCTTGCAGAATCGAAGAAATTTGGTACAAAAACTTTTAATCATACAGAAGTAAAAGAAATGAAAAGAGATATAGATGGTTCCTTTATTGTAGAAACAACAAATGGGACGTTTACTGCGAAGCAAGTGGTGAACGCAGCCGGTGTGTGGGCTCCTAAAATCGGACAGATGTTAGATGTGAATATCCCAATTGAACCGAGAAAGGGACATATTATTGTAGCTTCAAGACAACAGCACGTAGGTTGCCGTAAAGTAATGGAATTTGGTTATTTGATTTCTAAATTTGGTGGAAAACGAAAAGTGGATGCTTTAACTGAAAAATATGGGGTAGCTCTTGTGTTTGAGCCAACAGAAAGTCAAAATTTTTTAATTGGTAGTAGTAGAGAATTTGTAGGATTTCATACGAGAATTAATAACGAGGTAATTAAATGTATTGCGAATAGAGCAATTCGTTTTTATCCGAAAATGGCGGATATGATGGTAATTCGTTCATATGCTGGATTACGTCCGTGGACAGAAGATCATTTGCCAATCATTTCAGGAGTGGAACATATTCCGAACTACTTTATAGCAGCAGGACATGAAGGTGATGGGATTAGTCTTGCAGCAGTAACCGGGAAAGTAATTGAAGAGTTATTAAA
>NZ_JBFUIN010000707.1:0-1571 GCF_056401855.1 Bacillus sp. P4_D3 | reverse complement strand
TCGCAAGATACTCCAATTTTTTCAGGTACAATTAGAGATAACATTTTATATGGACAAAATGAAAAGGTTACAGATGATAAATTGATAGAAATTGCAACATTTGCAAATGCACATGAATTTATTGGTGGTTTATCGGATGGTTATAATACGCAAGTAGGAGAAAGAGGTAATCAACTTTCAGGTGGACAAAAACAACGTATTGCATTAGCTAGAGCCTTAATGCGTGGTACAGATTTTCTATTATTAGATGAGGCTACAGCAAATCTCGATTCTGATTCAGAAAAACAAGTACAAAAGGCAATAAATACATTAATTCATAAACAAACAACTTTTGTAATAGCACATAGGTTGTCTACCATTATAAATGCTGATCAAATTATTGTATTAGAAGGTGGTAGAATTACAGGTTTTGGAACTCATGATGAGTTATTAAGTAATCATGAGTATTATCAAAGAGCTATTAAACAACAATTTGAAAGACAATAATTTAAAAATTGATGCAAATTTAATAGGAAAATTAAAAATCCATTACAGTAAAGAATATGATAAGTTTCATGAAACAAACGAATAGGACACAAAAGGGTATTATATGAACCTGCAGTATGGATTCATATAATACCCTTTTTATCACGCCAATTCTTTCATCATAAGTATGTGCGGAATACCATCTTCCATAAATACATCAGAAGAAGTTTGATAGCCTAATTTTTCATAAAATCCTTCAGCTTGTGTTTGACCGTGTAGTTTCACTTTATTTGCTTCTTTGTTACGAGCAATCTCTTCTAGTGCCTGGATTATTACTTTTCCTAATCCGTATTTGCGATAGTCTTTTAAAATACAAATTCGTTCTAGTTTACCCATTCCGTCAATGAATCGTATACGGCCAGTTCCTACAGGAAGTTCATTATAATAAACTAATATATGTTTGCATGTCTCGCCAATTTGGTCATATGTATCGAATTCATCCTCAAGAGGGACACCTTGCTCTTTTACGAATACTTCTTTTCGAATGTAAAAGGCAGTTTCTAAATCAGTAAGTTCTGTTATGAGTTTGGATTGCAAATTGTTCAGCCCTTTCTAGTGTGATATGAATGTGTTTTCATAGTATATCATACTGTAATGTTATACTATGAAAAATAAAAAACTGACTTGCAAAAGTCAGCCTTTAAAATGGTTAATATTCTTTTATCCCGTTTTTTGTTCCGATGATCGCTTTGTTCGTCATATTGATAAATAATCCTGTTTCAACTACACCGGTAATCATCTTTAACCCTGTATGTGTGTCATTTGGATTCAATATTTTGTTTGGAAAAATACAATCAATAATTAAATTGCCGTTATCAGTTATAAATGGTCCGCCATCTTTCATACGTAAACGTGTTTCGTATCCTAAAGATTGAACTCTCTTTTCAGTTTGCTTCCAAGAGAAGGGGATGATTTCAATAGGAAGTGGAAAGGCACCTAAGTGTGAAACGAGTTTGGATTCATCTGCAATAATAATAAGTTCTTTAGAGGAGGTGGCAACAATTTTTTCGCGAAGTAATGCACCACCGCCACCTTTTATTAATTGT
>NZ_JBFUIN010000706.1:0-1571 GCF_056401855.1 Bacillus sp. P4_D3 | reverse complement strand
CCGATTACGGAGCAATACGCAGAGCGTCTACAGTTAGAACCAATGGTTTCTCATAATACGGATTCACATCATACTGCTTTTACAGTAAGCATCGATCACGTTTCTACAACAACAGGCATTAGTGCTCATGAGCGTGCTACAACAATACAGGAATTATTAAATCCCGCATCTAAAGGAACTGATTTTAACCGCCCTGGACATATCTTTCCATTAATTGCGAAAGAAGGTGGCGTCCTTCGCCGCGCAGGTCATACAGAAGCTGCTGTTGATTTAGCAAAACTTTGCGGAACTGAGCCAGCTGGCGTCATTTGCGAGATTATAAATGAAGATGGGACGATGGCACGTGTACCTGATTTAATACAGTGTGCAAAACAATTTGATATAAAAATGATTACAATTGAAGATTTAATTGCTTATCGCCGCCATCACGAAACACTTGTGACGAGAGAAGTGGAAATTACATTACCTATAGATTTCGGTACTTTTCATGCAATTGGCTATTCTAACTCATTAGATATGAAAGAACATATCGCGCTCGTAAAAGGTGATATTTCAACAGGCGAACCTGTACTTGTACGCGTTCATTCAGAATGCTTAACAGGAGATGTATTTGGTTCATTCCGCTGTGATTGTGGACCACAGCTACATGCTGCACTTGCTCAAATTGAGCGTGAAGGAAAAGGCGTTCTTCTCTATATGAGACAAGAAGGACGAGGCATTGGCCTTCTGAATAAGCTTCGCGCTTATAAGTTACAAGAAGAAGGGTTAGATACTGTAGAAGCAAATGAAAAACTTGGGTTCCCAGCTGATCTTCGTGATTACGGTATTGGCGCTCAAATTTTAAAAGATTTAGGCTTACAAAGTTTACGATTATTAACGAATAATCCACGAAAAATTGCTGGCTTACAAGGTTACGATTTAAAAGTAACCGAGCGTGTACCGTTGCAAATGCCAACAAAAGAAGAAAATAAAACGTATTTACAAACGAAAGTAAGCAAATTAGGACATTTACTAAACTTATAATTAAGGGAGAGATACATTATGGTATTCGAAGGTCATTTAGTTGGTACAGGATTAAAAGTTGGGGTTGTTGTTGGACGTTTTAATGAGTTTATTACAAGTAAGTTACTTGGCGGAGCTTTAGATGGATTAAAGCGTCACGGTGTAGAAGAGAATGCTATTGATGTTGCATGGGTTCCTGGTGCATTTGAAATTCCTTTAATCGCTAAAAAGATGGCAAATAGCGGAAAATATGATGCTGTTATTACATTAGGTACAGTAATTCGCGGTGCTACAACGCATTACGATTACGTTTGTAATGAAGTAGCAAAAGGTGTTGCATCTTTATCACTACAAACGGACATTCCAGTTATTTTCGGTGTATTAACGACAGAAACAATTGAACAAGCGATTGAACGTGCAGGTACAAAAGCTGGCAATAAAGGCTATGAATCAGCAGTTGCTGCGATCGAAATGGCTCATTTATCAAAACAATGGGCTTAAAAAAAGAGGCTGCGGCCTCTTTTTTTTATTTTCTCACCTTTTTTCGTACATCTTCTATTAATTCATCC
>NZ_JBFUIN010000705.1:0-1574 GCF_056401855.1 Bacillus sp. P4_D3 | reverse complement strand
GATTATTAGCCCACACCAATCGGGCTTTTGCGGGATAAATACGCAAAAGGCAAGATGACGATGTCATCTTGCCTTTTTTTGTTAACATATTTTGTTTCTTGTCTGGAGATGATATGAACAAAAATCAATGGAGTGACAAAAAATGAACCATGAATGCAAATGCCCTTACTTCACTTTTTCCACTCGCGGGACTACTATTCATTACGAATTGTATGAACATAATACTAAAAAAGAACGACCTACTTTCGTACTCGTTCACGGCTTCCTCTCTTCCTCATTTAGCTATCGACGACTCATTCCTTTACTAACAAAGGAAGGTACAGTAATCGCCCTTGATTTACCACCATTTGGAAAAAGCGATAAATCTCATCTCTTTAAATATTCTTATCACAATTTAGCAGCTATTATTATCGATTTAATCGAACATTTATCTCTCTCAAATATTGTATTAGTTGGTCATTCTATGGGCGGACAAATTTCACTCTTTGTAAACCGACTACGCCCTGAATTAATTTCAAAGACGATTTTACTATGTAGCTCTAGTTATTTAGCACGCGCAAACTTCCCTTTACTGTACTCCTCTTATTTACCGTTCTTCCACTTATACGTGAAGAACTGGATTATTCGAAGGGGCATCGTTCATAATTTAATGAATGTCGTTCATGACCATTCATTAATTGACAATGAAATGATGGAAGGCTATGCTGCTCCTTTTTATGATGATCGTATATTCCCTGCTTTAACTCGAATGATAAGAGACCGTGAAGGTGACTTATCTTCAACTGAATTACAAAAAATCGAAACCCCAGTATTACTCATTTGGGGTGAAAAAGATCGCGTCGTCCCTGTACATGTAGGACACCGTCTCCATAAAGACCTACCTAATTCCACTTTCATTTCTTATGAAAATACAGGACACTTACTACCTGAAGAAAAGCCCGATCATGTTTATGAAGAAATTATTGCGTTTGCGGCGCAATAAAGTGAAGCTTTAATCCGTGGGAGGTTCTATCCCCACGGATTATTAGCCTTCATCAATCGGGTTTTTACGGGCAGTTTGATTTCTCGCCTAACCTCTTTGCTTCAACCGAGTTTTGAGGCGGGAGTCCTACTGCCCCGTTAAAACGGGATAAAGTGAAGCTTTAATCAAACCGCACAAATGAAAATAAACAAAAAGGCTGTCGTAAATTCCGACAGCCTATAATGAACAACTTCCGCCTTCTTTTAGTACGAGTAACTCTACTGCTAATTTTTCGCATTTTTCAAGTGCAGGTACTTCTTCAAAAGACATAAAGTATATATGTTGAATCTTCTTTGCGATGTATTTCGGATCATCAAACACACTTACGACGTTTACAACATCGCTCGCTTCTGTTTCATAAAACTCCGGTCCCATTTGAAACGGATCCCAATTTTTCACAACCTCAATCATTTTGTCATATGCACCCATCTATTTCCCGCCTTTTCACTTTTTAATGCTTTTCTTTATCGTATCACATCAGCTATTCTATAAGAAGAGTGAGAATTTTCATAATTTAACAGTTTGACAGAAGAAAGGAGCAAACATATGCAAC
>NZ_JBFUIN010000704.1:0-1576 GCF_056401855.1 Bacillus sp. P4_D3 | reverse complement strand
TTCTCATCCCTTCTCTGTTCTCTTCATTCAATGTATGCGCCTTGTCTTGTCCATACATCCGCTATCATCTATTTATATAAAATTACACTCTTGTCCTGTTCAGAAAGAAGCCGAATCTCATATCATGTTAAGGAAAAAGAATACCTTTTCAATTTAAAACTCGATAAGGAGGATTTCTATGAAACGTGATATTAGAAAAGCTGTTGAAGAAATCAAAAGTGCTGGTATGGAGGATTTCTTACACCAAGATCCAAGTACTTTTGATTGTGATGATGATAAATTCTCTCATCATAAATGTACAACAGGGTGTAACTGTACAACAGGACGTAAATGTACAACAGGGAATAAATGTCCAAGAACAAGATGTACTCGCGTGAAACATTGTACTTTCGTTACAAAATGTACTCATGTAAAAAAATGGACATTCGTTACAAAATGTACTCGTGTACGCGTTCAAAAATGGACATTCGTTACGAAAGTTACTCGCAGAAAAGAATGCGTTTTAGTTACAAAACGTACTCGCGTGAAACATTGTACTTTCGTTACAAAATGCGTTCGCTTTGAAAAGAAATGTTTCTGGACAAAACGATGTTGCTGTAAAAAATGTGTATTTTTCCCTCATAGCCATCATGGTTCTTGTGATGATTCGCGGGATCATGGTAAGGACTGTCACGATGACGGGCACAAATGGGACGATTGCAAAGATAGCGGACACAAGTCCTCATCTTGCAAAAATAAAAAATTCGATCACTTTTGGTATAAAAAGCGTAATTGCTAGTTTTTTATACCCACCAAAAAGGCCGCATTGCGGCCTTTTTTACGTTTACTGAAAATGGCTTATATCTGCAAATTGTTTTACTTTACCAAGATTTTCATCAAATTCAATCACACTAAGACTCGCGCTATGCATAAATGGCTCTCCCCATACATGTTCAATTTCAACACCTGCAAAATGCCCTACAAGTAATTTCGCTGCTGCAGCATGAGAGACAATTAAAATACTTTCACCTTTATGCTTTTCTAAAAGAAAGTGTATCCCTTCAATTACTCTTTTATGAACGGCCGCAAAGTTTTCCCCTGATGTTGATTGAAAAAGATGTGGTTCATTCCAAAATAAATGTACTTCTTCTGGATAGTGCATTTCCAAATCAGCAATTGTTTGCCCTTCCCATGTCCCCATATTTATTTCATAGAAACGTTCATCTGCTATAATTGGAATATCTCGTTCTCCTTTAATCAATTCAGCAGTATGAATCGTTCTTTTGCTTGGACTACTATATATGGCATGGAGTGGCAACTCCTTCATACGCTCCCCTAATTGTTTCGCTTGCATCATACCATTCTCTGTTAATGCTGAATTTTTGCGACCTTGCATCCGCTTCGCAACATTCCATTCTGTCTCACCGTGCCTTGTTACATATACCGTTGTCTTCATTTCCCATTTCCCCCTTACCATTTTGGCCGCAATCCCCACGGCTCTACTCTCCCTACAATCCATTCCGTGCATTTACTTTCAATTCCTTTTATAACTCCGTCAGCTATCTCTTCATGAGTAAGCCACCTTGCATATGTATCA
>NZ_JBFUIN010000703.1:0-1578 GCF_056401855.1 Bacillus sp. P4_D3 | reverse complement strand
GATGATATCTCGGTATCGTATAAAAGAATTTTATTTTTCCTGTTCGAAATATACGTTCTAATTCATTCAAGTCGATGCCTTCATTCGTACGTTTAATGCCGATTACAGGAATTTTATTTATTTCTAGATATTCAATATATAAATGATATGTTGGCTGTTCAATTAATATCGTTTCGTTTTCATTCGGAAATGGTATAGAAGTTAGTATTGCAAGCGCCTGCTGCACACCTGACGTTATAAAAATATTTTCTTCTTTTGTGAAGACTTGATAGTTTGCCAGTTGTTTTTGAATGACTGGAATTAATGATGGTAAACCCTTCGGTGTTCCGTATACAAACAAATCATTTTTATATGTATCAATCGCTTTATTAATGCAATGCTGAAAATCTAAGTATGGAAAAACATCTGGATCTGGGGCCGAAGAAGCGAAATCAATAATCTCGTTACTTTCTACGTAACTTCCAGATTTCTTAACAACGTAGTATCCACTTTGAGGTACAGAATAAATAATATGACGCTTTTCCAATTCATGCAGCGCTCGTATTACAGTCGCCTTATTACATTCACATTGTGTAACAAGCGACCGTATAGACGGTAATTTCTTTCCTTCTTTTATCTCACCATTTTGAATCATACTTTCTAAGTCGTTCAAAACATGTAAATATTTATACATCATTACACCTCCTATTTTTTTGTACCGGTACAGTTTGTATTTGTTCACATTGTAGCACTAGATCAGAAGGATTACTATGTACTTATACTGGCCAGTAAGAAATCAACTACTATGAGGTGGAATTATGACAAATACAACAAAAGCATATATATCAGCATTACTCTATTCATTTATTATTGGGTTTTCATTTATGTTTGTGAAACTAGCACTAACCATTACGAGTCCTCTTGATACTCTGGCTCACCGTTTTACAGTTGCCTTCATAGCAGCAACCATTCCGGTTATTTTCGGTTTTGTAAAGTTAAATATATCATTTAAAAACATACTTACACTTTTACCACTCGCAATATTTTATCCAGCATTGTTCTTTGCTTTCCAAGCATTTGGCTTAGTATATACAAGTTCATCTGAAGCTGGAATTATACAAGCAGCGATCCCTATATTTACGATGATACTAGCTTCCTATTTTTTAAAAGAATATACGAATACATGGCAAAAAACATCAGTATGTATTTCTGTCATAGGTGTCATTTATATATTTGTTATGAATGGTATAGGGGCTCATGAAACGAGCTTTATCGGTGTTATTCTCATTTTATTATCGGCATTATCATCTGCTTGCTACAATGTATTAGCTCGAAAAATGACAAAGAAATTCAAGCTGATGGATTTAACATACACAATGACAGCAATCGGTTTTATTGGTTTTAATTTCATCGCAATCATTGACCATATGAACAAAGGTACAATAACTGTATACTTTAAGCCATTTACGAATGGAACATTCCTTATCTCCATTTTATATTTAGGATTACTATCTTCCTTACTGACAGCATTGTTATTAAACTATTCATTATCTTATATTGAAGCAGCTAAAATAAGTGTTTTTAGCAACTTATCTACAC
>NZ_JBFUIN010000702.1:0-1582 GCF_056401855.1 Bacillus sp. P4_D3 | reverse complement strand
CATGAACATCAACCGTTCGTTCATCCCCTTCAAAATCCATTCCCCATACTAATTCAATTAATTCTTCTCTTGAAAATGTTCTTCCAGGATAACTAGCAAGTTGTGATAATAATTCAAATTCCTTTAACGGAAGCAAAATCGTCTGACCGTTACACTTCACTTCAAACCCTTTTCGGTCAATTGTCGTCCCGTGTAATGTAATGATATCTGCACTCAGCATTTGATAACGACGCAACAATGCTTTCATACGGAAAATTACTTCAGCTGGCTCAAATGGCTTTACAATATAATCGTCCGTGCCAGAAATGAACCCTTTTTCTTTATCAACTAACTGATCTTTCGCAGTTAATAATATAACAGGTATATCATGATACTTCCTGATTTCTTCACATAACGTATACCCATCAATAAACGGCATCATAATATCCACTATCGCAAGATGAATATTTTCTTTCTCTAATATGCCTTGAGCTACCTTCCCATCTTCAGCCTCAAAAACTTTAAACCCCTCTTTTTGTAAATGGTAATGTAATAACTCTCTAATATGCTTGTCATCATCAGCTAATAAAATATGTATCATCTTCATTAAACCCTCTCTTGTTCATCCTTCTACATTCTTACATTAAGAAACAATTGTACTTTTTGCAAGGAAAAGAAAAACAATTCCAGCATTAATTTTTTCATGGCAGTTAGCCAAATTTTAAAATCCATTACGTGAAATTATTTATGTTACTAAAGATACTACGTATTAGAACCGCAATACAGTACAACAGATCGTATGATAATGTATCTTTGGAATAAAGGTTCATTAATAATACCTACAAGCCAATATTTTACGATAAATAAAAAGAATCCGTTTTGAAATAGATTTTAAATAGACTAAACTAAGAAGAGGATATTACGTTCAATATATGAGCGTATATCCTCTTTTCTTATAAACATTAGATTACTTATACAGATAATAAAAATAAAACTCTATATGTATACTGAATTCGGAAAAGTTTGTATAATTTAGGTAGCTAACGTATCTCATAACGGAAAGCGTTGTGAGGTCTTTAGACTGAGCGTTAATTTTTTTAGGGGTGAAGTGCTATGAGAGTACAAGAGGTTCTCATAGAGAATAACAACAAAGGATACATATTACTGGATCAAAAAGGATTCCCTGTAATAAATCATTTAGGAGGTGACAATTATTAATGAAACAACAAGAACGTATTATCTTTCGTGAGGTTCAGCGACCACAACAAATTTGGGTATGGATACTCATATTTGGGATCGCAGCACTGATGTGGTATGGATTCATTCAACAAATTATCCTTGATACCCCCTTTGGAGATAAACCAGCTCCCAATGGTGTGTTAATTGCTTTGTGGTTGTTTTTTGGGATTGCCTTTCCTGTATTAATGCTTGGGGTATTGAAACTGATTATAGAAGTCCGTGAAAAAGGTCTTTATGTTCGTTTTGTTCCTTTTCATTTTCAATATAAACAGTACCTTTTCAAAAATATATGTCACTATGAAAGCATTACTTACAGTCCACTAAAAAGATTCGGAGGATGGGGAATTCGTTTTAACCTTAAGGG
>NZ_JBFUIN010000701.1:0-1584 GCF_056401855.1 Bacillus sp. P4_D3 | reverse complement strand
GGTCTAAATATCGCCCTTGATCCTCTGGTAAATAATTTGGGTGATATTTAAATTTAACAAGATGATTCGTTACAACTGGTGCAACATCTCTTAACCAAATATCATCATACTCAAAAAAGTTTGTATGAAAATCTTGCTCTTCAACAGATAAAGATATAAGTTGATCGGTAAATGCTTTATTTTCATTTAAGTATTCATTAAAATAAATAATGTCTTCATAAAATGGTCGATAATATTCATTCGATTCGTCTGGTATTGCAGTAAAAATAATTCCATTATGTTTTTGTTCCATATTATTTACCTCGCTTTTTAATAATGATTGAATAACTGTTTTCAATACGCCAACTATTCCCCAATTCATTTCTCTTTTCATTACAATTTTTGAAACGTGCATATTTCATGAATGGATTATAGCACGGAGAAATATTATATATTTATATAAAAAATATAAAGCCGTCGTTAAGCCATAAACTGACTCTTGACAAGATTTTAAAATTTCAATCTTCGTACACGATGAAGAATTAGATGATTTTTTTATCAAGATTCAAATCCATTACTTCTGATAGAGCGTTTTGATTATATAAATTCACTAAATGCGTTTCTACCCCTATACAAATTGCTTCAAGCGGAAGATCGTTTGGATCCTGACCAAATGGATCCTCAATTTCAACCCCTATTGCTTCAATCCCTATAAATGCAAAACTTATAAACGTAGTTGCAAGTACTGTAAACCATCCAAGACTATCAACAAGACCAATCGATAAAGTCCCGCAAAATATGAGCAGTAAAATTTTAATATGAGCAAAATATGCAAAAGGAATAGGCGTTGTTTTGATACGATCACATCCACCCACAGCCGTAAGCAGAGTATTCAAATCAGCTTCCATATTAATTATTGCACTTGGATGAATTTGACCCGTTTTCAAACCTTTTGATAGTATAGTTTTTAACATAAAAACTATACTAATCGGTAAATGAATAGACTCAGTCAACATTTCTTTTTCCTTCTCAGAACAAATATCAAACAATGCTTTTATTTCGGATAAATCTTTTTCGTCTCTCAAATGTCCTTTCGCTATCTTTGGAAAAGCAATTAATAGATGTAAAAATTTTAGTTTTTCCTGATCCTTCTTTTTCCCTTCGGACTCCCAATAACATAAAAAACTAACTGCTAAATTTCTAGTACAAGCACCAATCGTGCCAAATAACTTTCTACCTTCCCAATATCTATCATACGCAGTGTTAGTACGAAAAACTAACAGTAGACCTAAAGCCCCTCCAACAATTACCCAAGGAGTTTGATTAATTTTTATTTCTACATAATAATAATTAATCACAGTTACTATCGTTGAAACGCATATATATAATAAAATTTGCGGGAAAATATCTCTTATAACTGTCCCCTTTAATGTAAATATTTGATGTAAACTATTTTGATTATTGTAATGTACCATATTTACAAAAGCCTCTTCCCTTTTTAACTTTTTATCCTTTAAAATTACGAAAGTATACAATTAAATAGTAGAATCATAAACCCTATTATTATGAAACTGGTTAAAATTATTTCTTTCAATATCTTTACTC
>NZ_JBFUIN010000700.1:0-1585 GCF_056401855.1 Bacillus sp. P4_D3 | reverse complement strand
TAATTATTTATTAAAAGATATGTTTCAAGTGCATAGGGCACATATTACTATGTTAACTGAAGAAAAGTTGATGAAAAGAGAAGAAGCGAAAGTTATATTAACCGCACTTAAAAAAGTAGAGGGGATTCCAAAGGAGAAGTTGCTATATACAGAGCAACATGAAGATCTTTTTTTCTTAGTTGAACATTTGCTTTCTCAAGAAGCAAAGTGTGAATTTGTAAGTAATATGCATATCGGTAGAAGTAGAAATGATATGGGTGTAACGATGTATCGCATGAGTTTACGGCAATTTGTATTACGGTTAATGGAACATCATTTATTGCTGCAAGAAAGTATGCTGGAGCTTGCCGGTGAACATATGGAAACAATTATGCCCGCGTATACACATACACAACCGGCGCAGCCGACAACATTTGGTCATTATGTTTTGGCAATTTACGATACGATGCAACGAGATTTAGAAAGAATGAAAAAAGCGTATCATCTTGTAAATCATTCTCCAATGGGGGCAGCTGCCCTTTCTACAACAAGTTTTCCTATTAAGAGAGAACGAGTTGCGCAGTTACTTGGGTTTACAAATGTAATTGAGAACTCATATGATGCTGTTGCTGGAGCGGACTATTTATTAGAAGTTAGCTCGTTACTAATGGTTATTATGACGAATACGAGTAGATGGATTCATGATTTTTTACTATTAGCGACGAAAGAATATGATGGGATTACTGTAGCAAAGCCATATGTGCAAATAAGTAGTATTATGCCGCAAAAACGAAATCCCGTTTCAATTGAACATGCCCGCGCTATTACGAGTAGTGCTTTAGGGGAAGCATTTACTGTATTTCAAATGATTCATAATACACCATTTGGCGATATTGTTGATACGGAGGATGACTTGCAGCCGTATTTATATAAAGGAATCGAAAAGGCGATTCGTGTTTTTTGTATTATGAACGCAGTTATTCGAACGATGAAAGTAGAAGAGGAAACGTTAAAAAGTCGCTCATATAAACACGCGATTACGATTACAGATTTCGCAGATGTTTTAACAAAAAACTATGAAATACCATTTCGGCATGCACATCACGCAGCAAGTGCGATTGCGAATATGTCATTGGAACAGAAAAAGGAGTTACATGAATTAAATTTCAAAGACATAAATGTATACTTACAAGAAAATTTGAAAGTAAATTTATTAGAAGAAGAGTGGAAAGAAATTATATCACCAGAAGCTTTTATTCAAAAAAGAAATTTATATGGTGGACCGAGTAAAAAAGAGATGGAGCGTATGATTAATAAACGTAAAGAATCGTTTCGAAAAGAAGAAGAGCTATTTGAGAAGGAAAAGAAGAGAGTTTTGCATGCTGAAAATGATTTGAACACATTAGTTTCAAATGTTATTGAATCGTAAAAAAAGGATTTAATGAATTAATCGCCAATACTTAATTAAAATATAAATCGAGGGAAGAGATTGTCGATGATTCAATTGCATGTATATGAAGATGTTCTCCGTTTTAAAGAAGATGTTACATCATTTTTAGGAGAGAACGAGCAGGGAAATAATTTAATATTAGGTGTATTGCAAGTT
>NZ_JBFUIN010000699.1:0-1588 GCF_056401855.1 Bacillus sp. P4_D3 | reverse complement strand
ATTTGTGATTTCATCCCAATATTTAGTGTGAAATAAACGTAAGTCTATCGTTTACAAATGTAAAAAGAAGAACTTGTTTATTATGGATAAAAAGAAATTATTTAGTTTTAAAAAATGATGAAAATATATTTATTTGTCTTATAGAAGCTTGCTATTAGGCATATGGGTCTAGCAATAATACAAGCTTTGAATAAGATAATAAAAAGGAGTTGATTAGTAATGGGTTATATTGTAGATATTTCGAAATGGAATGGAAATATTAATTGGGATATTGCAGTGTCTCAGCTAGACTTAGTTATTGCTAGAGTTCAAGATGGTTCGAATACGGTCGATTTTATGTATCAAGGTTATGTGAAAGAAATGAAGAAACGTAGTATTCCATTTGGGAATTATGCATTTTGCCGTTTTATATCTATTTCAGATGCAAAAAAAGAAGCGCAAGATTTTTGGAATCGTGGCGATAAAAACGCTAAATTTTGGGTGGCAGATGTAGAAGTTCAAACAATGGTAGATATGCAAGGCGGGACTCAAGCATTTATTGATGAATTACGCCGATTAGGTGCAAAAAAAATTGGTTTATATGTAGGACATCACACGTATGTATCATTTGGAGCTCGCAATATTGATGCTGATTTTATTTGGATTCCTCGTTATGGAGGGAATAAACCAGCATATCCTTGTGATATTTGGCAATATACTGATTCAGGAAATGTTCCTGGTATTGGAAAATGTGATTTAAATCAATTAATTGGGAATAAAAATCTTTCTTGGTTTATAGGTTCAAATCAAACAAATCAATCTAGTATTGGAGATAGTAAGCAACCAAATGGAATTGGTATTGCAGTTTCAAAATATGATGATGGATACGGCATTAATTTATATGAAAATCCTGCGAATCCACAGTTTACAGGAAGACTTACGAAAAAAATCCCATATTTAATCTTTAAAGGTTATTGGGGAGGTGGCGAAAAAGATATGATTTGTTTAGGTAGTGAACAACAGTGGGCTAACTTAGAACATTTTAATGTACAATGGTTTTATGCATATTCCAAATACACACCTGGATATGAAATTAGAACGTACGATGGACCAAACGGGAATGATACAGGTGCGGTCGATGGGAAGGTCCCTTATCGTATTTGGAATCGTCAAGATGGATATATAGATATAGGTGGGAACAAATGGATCAAAGAAGAACATGTGCAGATTAAATGATGTTAAAAAGTCGGCTTTATGCCGGCTTTTGTATTTAATAAAGCTTGTCTCTGGCATGAAGAGAAATACTTGCGGAAAACACATTAATTTCACAATAGCGCTGTATAGTTCCTAATATACATTTATCAAAGTGAGGTATTTGAATTGAAAAAGAAAAAGCTATTTATGGGAACTATTATTACATGTGTGGCGCTAACATTGTCTGCGTGTGGTTCCTCAGAAAATGTTGCAACATCAAAAGTRGGAAACGTGACAGAGAAAGAGTTTAGTAAAGAATTAAGGCAAACATATGGAAAAAGTACTTTATCTCAAATGATGTTAAATAAGGCATTGCTAGATAAATATGAAGTTTCAGATGAAGAAGCTAAAAAAC
>NZ_JBFUIN010000698.1:0-1588 GCF_056401855.1 Bacillus sp. P4_D3 | reverse complement strand
CATCAAATGGAGGGCGTCATTGGTGAAGTTTTAAAAATGCTATCTTTATAATGAATTAGACATATATAAAGAAAGAAGCTGATCCCCAGCCTCTTTCTTTATATAACATTTTTCACAACAATTTTTATATGTTCCGGCGCGATAATTTCCGTTATACTTTCTTGGAAATCTTCATGCAACAATTCTTCAATATGTTCTAACTGCACTTCGACATGTGTACATTCTAAATTATGTATATTCAATAGTGCATAATGATCTTTTTTCTTAATTATTAAATATTGATTTTCTTCTGTTACGAGCATTGAACCTAATCGGGCTCCTAGTAGGCGTTGATCATCAAACTTCATAATTGCTTCTCCTTCCTTCACATAAATATAATTTACAAGTAATTATATTTATGGAAATAGCTCTAATGTAGACTATATCATAATTTACTAAAATATAAATATCATTTTTCTTCCCAATGAAAATTCCTGTTTTTTCATATATTTCGATACAAAAAAACTTTCTCAACACAAAAATAAGAATTTTCAGTTTTTTATCCCGTGAAAATCTATTATAATAAAGTTAATAAATGTTTGACCTCTCCTAATTCATGTACATATGGATGATCAGTAGTTGCTGCTACTGATCTATTTTTTTGATTTCAGAAAGCAAATACGCCGCATCCTTTCCTACACCACAAATAAGTGCCGAACCCCTTTGAGATTGCCAGGGCAATCCGATATAATACAATCCTCTTACTAGACTTATTCCCTTTATATGATTAGGAAATCCTTTCTCATTCACAGCCTTTTCTATTTCAATCCATTTATAATCTTGAACAAAACCAGTTGACCATATAATACTTTGTGCCCTATACGTATCACCATTTTGAAACATAATGTTATTTTCTGATGCACTTACTACTTTTCCACATAGTTTCATTGCTTCATTACGAATGAGTTCCTTACCTTCAAAACCAAAAATAGGATCCTTTCTTTTCTGAAACCACCTTCCTCTCTTTGTATTTATTTCAGCATACAATAAACCTATTTTTTCTAACCAATTGAAAATACTTTTTCTAAAAAGATGTAACGGTAAAAACGTTAAAGGATGACTGATAGACATCGTAACTTCATGAGTTTTTGCAAGTTCTACTGCTATTTGCATGCCTGAATTCCCGCCACCTACTACTAGTACTCTTCCCTTTGGAATTTGCGATGGTGATATATATTGTGATGAATGTATTTGAAAAATATGTGATGAAAGATGTTGTGAAAATGAGGGGATGAATGGTTGCTGAAAACCACCTGATGCGATAATAACTTTTTTCGATTGTAAAATTTCTGTAGGAGTGTGTAATTCAAATACTTCTTTCTCTTTCCTTATTTTTAAAACTTCAGTTTGCAATTGTACGGGTAATTTATAATGCCTTGCATATCCTTCTAAATAATTTGCAATCTCATCTTTATATGGAAATCCATTTTTCTCTCCTATTAATGCCATACCTGGCAAACTACTATATGCCCTCGGTGTAAAAAGCTGCAAAGAATCATATCGGTTTCTCCATGAATCACCAATTTGGTTTCCCGCCTCAAGTAATAAG
>NZ_JBFUIN010000697.1:0-1592 GCF_056401855.1 Bacillus sp. P4_D3 | reverse complement strand
CTTTCGTCCATACTTCAAATGAACAACCTACACCACAAAACGTACATACTGTTTTCGTCTTCTTCGTACGAGTGTCACGCATCGCAGCTTCTACTTCTGACACAGCGAAAATACCGCTATATCCAGGTTCAACCTCTTTAATAAGATCGACCATAGGTTCAAGAATATCCGGCTTCAGCCCAGTCATAAATCCAGCTTCACCAAGCATCGATTTCTCCATTAATGCATTACAAGGACAAATTGTTACACATTGACCGCAGCTTACACATGAAGAATCGTTAATATCTACTCCTTCGTCCCAAATAACACGTGGGCGCTCTGCCTCCCAATCAATAGATAACGTTTCATTTACTTGCAAGTTTTGACATACCTCTACACATTGACCGCACGCGATACATTGATTCGGATCATAGCGATAAAATGGATGAGACATATCAACTTCACTTACATCAGCTTTTGGCTCATAAGGATATTTTTGATGCTCAATTTCCATTAATTCTGCCGTATTATGCAGTTTACAATTCCCGTTATTGTTGTCACAAACCGTACAGTAAAGTAAATGATTTTCCAATAAGCGGTCCATCGCCTCATGTTGTGCTGCCCTCGCACTAATAGAGGATAATTCAATATTCATACCGTCCGTCACTACTGTAGAACATGATCGCACTAGCTTTCCGTTAACTTCTACAATACAAGTATCACACGTTTGAATAGGATCCACTTCCGGCACATAACAAATTTGTGGATGTTCAATTCCGTTCTCATTAATGATACCTAGTACCGTTGAACCAGGCTCAGCACTATATTCTTTGCCGTCAATTGTAATATGAACCATGCTGTCGTTCATGGTTACTCCCCCTTTTTGAGAATAAAAAAAACTCCACCACGAAAATATACGCACCACATTTTTGGCACGTTATCATCATGGTGGAGTAGTTTATTAGCACATCTTGCTAAAATACCAATCCATTTATTCATAAATAAAATGATAGATTCATAACAGGTCATATCACGATTCCATCTTTAACACTGTAATTATAGCGTTAAATCGAAAAATACACAATATAATTATCATTAAAAAGGACAAAGCACATAATGCTCTGACCCTTTTATTACCTTTCGGGATTATTTTCGGCTGACTTATTTCCCGGTGCAAACCAACCAATTAGTGCGATCGCAACTAATACTCCATAGAAGATCAACGTCCAAGTTGTACTATGCGGAAAATCATGGTCTAAAATACCAATATCCTCATGAGCCAGTGTAATTACAGCTAATTTGACACCAACCCAAGCAACAATCGCATATGCCGTTGTTTCCAATGCTGGCCGTTTCTCAAGAAGCCCCACAAACCAAGTTGCCGCAAATTTAATTAAAATAAGTCCAGCGATCCCTCCAAGAAGTACAACAATGAACTGTCCTCCATCCATACCTCCGAAATCGTCAAGCGGTGAATCCGGAAGCCCTAGAGCAAGAGCAACTGCGGCTAATATTGAATCAATCGCGAAAGCAAGGTCAGCTAATGCAATCTTACCTACTGTGAACCAGTAGCTTTTACCTGCCGCTTCCTTTTCATGCCGCTTCCTTTTCAT
>NZ_JBFUIN010000696.1:0-1598 GCF_056401855.1 Bacillus sp. P4_D3 | reverse complement strand
GTTTATGGAGAAAATCGATATTTATAGGAGTAAGGGAGGAATTATTTGAATTTACAGAGAATAATACAACAATCCACTTGCTGGAAAGAACAAACCAAAAGAGGTGACTGAAATGCTTGCGATGGGAGTATTATTTGGCATTATTGCTATAATTGGTTTTATGTGGTTATATTATTCGCGTTCGTTTAAACAAGCAGAAGTTTTACTCTTTCAAAAAGGTAGTTTGTTGACAAATCAGTCTAGATATTTAGTATGTCCGAAGTGTGGAAGTGCGCAGGCCAGGAGTGGAGGATATCAAGAGTGTTGCAAAACTAGATTATGAAAGAAGGAAGCCTCACATTATTTTGTGAGGCTTCCTTCCTTACAATTTCTTAGCGCTCCAAATTGTCCAATGATCTCTTTCGATGATAGGAGAGACGTTTTGTAATGCCGTTTGGATATGATGTAGAAGTTGAGAAAGTTCATTATCTGTTAATTCATATAGAATGGATCGTCCGGTTCGAGGAGATAAATCTTGCAGCAATGCTTCTACAGAATCATGTGTTTTTCGTACTTCCCAGTGTGCTTTAATGGGGAACACTTGAAGAGAATATTTTTGTAATTCTTGCTGTATAGTAGTGGTTTTTGGTCTTCTTTTTGATTCTATTTCAATGAGTTTTGGAAATACAGAGAAAAAGTATCCACGAATGTGTTCAGGACTTCCTGGAATTGTACAATCTTCAATAGTTCGGTCTTGTAAAATAAGTATACCGTCCTGTTTTAATATGCGAGAAGCCTCTCGTATAAATGTAGGAACATCTTGTAAATGATGGATGACTGCGCGAGAAATGACAAGGTCGAATGATTCGTTAGGATATGGAATGTTATGCGCATCACCGTGAATGAATGAAATGTTTGGGAAGGCATTACAATTTTCTTTTGCAGCTTGTAATATTTCTTTTGAAAAATCAAGCCCAACAACATTTTTGGCTCCCATAAGAGCAAGTTCTTTCGTATAAATGCCTCCACCACAACCTATATCAATTACTTGTTTGTTTTGTACATCTACAATATTGTTTATTGTTTCCTGCCATGAAATATGTGCGTTACGATTTGCATACGTATACTTATTATTTGCATCATGAAAATTAATGGACATTGTAAAATCCTCCCTTCAGTGTATAGTATAGCTCATTCTATATAATGTAACGTTTTTGTTTTATGCATGAGGATTATAAGAATTTCTTATTGGAAAAGGAGAATCGATTTGAAAGGGAAATATTTAATGTTTTTATGTGTTATTTTACTCGCGTCGTGTGGTCAAGCCGAGCAAAAGAAGGAATCGAAACAATTAGAGGAGACAGTGAATGAAGTGAAAGAACCATTACAAATAACTGTTATACAAAAAGGTAAAGAAGAAAAAAATTTAAAGAAAATGGATGCGGAGTTGGTGGTGGATATTATAAACAAAGCGGAAAAACAAGAAGTAACGGGTAGTTTTGGTGAACCGGAATATGAAATACAAATTAGTAGAGATGGGAAAATTGAAACATATTATGCATGGTTAAGAGGAGAAGATCGCCGAGGATGGATTCAATATAAGAAAGATATGTATATGC
>NZ_JBFUIN010000695.1:0-1598 GCF_056401855.1 Bacillus sp. P4_D3 | reverse complement strand
GGATGCTTACACCCTTTAACCCAAGGTCTATTCACAAATGCAGGAGTATAGTGAATAAATACGGGTGCATCCATTGCTTCCCTCAATTCAACCTCACTATAATAATTTTTTATTCCATAATAATTCATGATTTCATTCCTACTCATAGTAAAGAAAGGAGTCATAGCATTATATTTCGGATGAAGGAATAAAATCTCTCCTTTTAAAACACCATTTATAGCCCCTTGATCATGGTGGAAAACTCGCCCATCATACAAACTTATAAATTCGATGAATTTTTTTTCAATGTTCTCATTCCTCCATCTTTTAAGGTTTATTAAAAGCATACCGGAATTTATATATAAATCATTTATATCCATGTTTACACTTAACTTAGTATTTTCACTAACTGTATCACACACGCCAGCTACATAATGATCATTTATATCTATATTCCACAAATCACTCAAACTACTATTTATTACCGAATCACAATCAAGATAAATAACTTTATCCATAGGCTCCTTAATGAGGCTAGTAAGAAATAATCTAGCATATGCATTTATAGAAATTGAGTTTCCTATATTAAGTTTCATTTTCTCTGAAAGCTCTTTAAAATCCATAAATTGAATATTCCTATTATATTGCCTACAAATTAACTTTAGTTTATTTTTATTATGTGATGACAAGCTATTTTCGATTAGATAAATATTAATAGTAGTAAAATGTTCATTATTCTGAAACAGCGATAGCATCGATACCCCTACATGCTGTGCATAATTATCATCAGCTGAATACACAACATTTAAATTCATAGTAATCCTCCTAACTATTTAGATAACATTTTTCTTAATCTAAAAATTGCATCTTCACCTAATACATTAGATAGAATTAATTTTATTTTCGTTTTTACCCTAGCGCTTAATGGCAGCCAACTTTTATAAAAGTAATGGATGGTGTATGTGTTTTCAGTAATAAATTTTCGACAATTAATATAATCGTATGGAGAAAAATATGTTTGTGGATAAAAAGCTCCTATTCCCTCTATTTCCTGATATTCTCCATTTGTTTTAAGTCCCATATTTTTTAATAACTCTGTTACAATTGCTACATTTGTCAAGTCATCATAGTTTCCATCTTCTTTTATAAATTTTTTCTCTTCATATGAATCTAAAAATATTTTTATCAGTTTATTTCCTTTTACTGACCCTATTGTGCTTGTCGCTATATAATTTTCTTGCTCGAATCCCCAAAATGAATCATGGTGAAGAATTTCATTGAATGATTTAAATATTTCGACATCTGTATCTAGGTAAATCCCTCCAAACTTGTAGAGAGCATATACTCTTACATAGTCACTGACGAATGCAAACTTTTTAGCCTTATAAGCTTCACTCACATATAGATTTTGGTTTATATCAAAGTTATCCTCATTCCATTCTCTTATTTCATACCCTACTAAATGTATTTGCCAGCTATTTATACATTTTTTAATTATTTCAGGTTTTTCCTTTCCTCCAAACCAGCAATAATGTATTATTCTTGGGATTTTCTCAAGTTTCTCCACTTTTCCGACCCCTCTTTTTGGATATGCCTTATACACTTGCTAAATGTAATCT
>NZ_JBFUIN010000694.1:0-1599 GCF_056401855.1 Bacillus sp. P4_D3 | reverse complement strand
CTCTTATTATACAGCTGATAAATAAGCTGCGTGACCATTCTTACATTAATATCTCTGTACGCCCAAGCTTGTCCCGGCTCAAACTCACGAAAAACTGTCCTATCATTAGTTTCATTTAAACCGTGTGAATGAGTTACTAAATGTCTTATCGTTGTTTTACCGAGTAATGAAGGATCAGGTTTTTCAAAATAATTTACTGCCTCGTCATCAAGAGATTTTATTTTCCCCTCATAAACTGCATAAGCTACCATTAATCCTAAATAGCTTTTTCTTGCGGAAGCGACATTGAACTGTGAAGATATGTTTACTTTTTTACTAGTAGAAATATTTGAATGCGTTCCATTATAATGCTCGAGCACAATCTTATTATCTTTAATAATACAAAGTGCTGCCGCAGAACTTTGATTTGTCTCTTTAATGTTTTCTACCCATGAAATTAATTTTTCATATTTGTACAAATAAATATCCCCCTAAAACATATAAAAATGACAGCATGAAAGAAAAGTTTCAATACATTATAACTTTGCATCTGCACTTTTCTTTCATGTGAAATATTATAGATCAATAATACTTAAATAACCCACCAGTTCCAGCAATTAGAACAGCTGAAACAACCAACGCAGCCTACACAACCTACACAACCGCCGCAACGTCCGCCGCCACAACCACCACAGCGACCACCACAACCGCCACAACGTCCGCCGCCACCGCATCCGCCACAACGACGTGCATCGTCTTGAATGTAGTAATATGGATATTGATTTTGTTGCTGATCCCAATAAACAACATTACCAGGTTGATAAGCATTAAGGTTTAATGCTTGTAGTTCTTGTTGAAAATCATTCATTATGAAACCCTCCATTTATAAATGTAAATTCCGTCCATATCTTTAAGTTTATTTACTTTTAAAAATAAAGTAGAAATAAGGCTATAGACTAAATGCGTACATCAACAAAATATGACTTTACACTAGGTGATGTACCTTGTTTATGAGCCTATTTTCTTTATATTCTTTTAGTGGACGTAATTAATATAAATAAAGACAATTAAAAGTTACTAATCCAGCAAGTTAATAGTTCATCACTTAATTTTCTTTCTAGTAATTCTTTTACGGAAGGTGTCGGCATTATTGTATAGGAGTTTATATTTTCTTTATTAAAATCAATCCAGTGAAATGCTAAATGGGACTCTTTAGATATTGGAGTAAAATCTGATTTTAACTCATTTGAATCTATTTCAAAAATGTGGTTAATTTCATGGTGAAGGGTTTCTTTGGTTTGCCATTTATTTTCTATGACGCCTAAAAATTGTTTTATACTGCAAGTTACTCCAAGTTCTTCTCGTAACTCTCTTAGTAGTGCATTCTCTGCGGATTCCCCAATTTCAACATGGCCACCGGGTAAAAAATAGTGATGTTCTATGTATTCAGCAACTAGTAATTTTTCATCTTTTATCATGATAGCTCGTACAATATGATGGAATTTACTTTTCATTTTGTATTCCTCCTAATCATTCACTTTATACTTGCTCGAAAATTGTCATTTAAAAGCGAGATAATATAAATCATAGGTGTTTCATATGGATGAACATTATTAATAA
>NZ_JBFUIN010000693.1:0-1603 GCF_056401855.1 Bacillus sp. P4_D3 | reverse complement strand
TATACAAGCACTGCACGGGCAATTAAAAGAAGCAAACTGTATGCACGAACCAATTCTTGCAGCCGTTCTCCTAGCTATCGATGCATGGGGAGTACAGACGAATTAGAAAGGAGTGTTGTCAAAATGATGGATCAATTTTTATGGGTGCTGTTTCCCTATATCATTTTTGCAATCTTTATTGGTGGACACATTTTCAGATACAACTATGATCAATTTGGCTGGACATCAAAATCTAGCGAACTATTAGAGAAGAAAATGCTCCGGATCGGAAGTCTATTATTCCACTTTGGGATAATGTTCGTAATTGGCGGTCATGTTATGGGGATATTAATTCCAGAGTCCATATACCGCTCAATAGGTATTTCTGAGCATATGTATCATATAGTAGCGATTAGCTTCGGACTTCCGGCAGGGATTGCCTCTATTATTGGATTAATTATATTAACGTATCGCCGTTTAACAGTAAAACGTATCATTGCAACGAGTACAACAGGAGATTATGTTGCGCTTATCTTATTGCTTATTGTGATGCTGGCGGGACTGACTTCAACCTTTTTAAATATTGACTCAAAAGGATTTGATTATCGTACAACAATCGGTCCTTGGTTCCGTAGTCTCTTTATTTTCCAACCGAAAGTTGAATATATGATGGAAGTACCTGTATGGTTTAAAATTCATATTATTGCAGGGATGGGGCTTTTCGCAGTATGGCCGTTTACAAGACTTGTCCATGTTTTTAGTGCTCCGATTAAATATTTAAGCCGTAGTTATGTTATTTACAGAAGACGTATTCCTAATGAATTGAAAAAATAATGCCGTTATACCTATTTAGTAATATATCAAGAAAGACGAGGTTTAATTGAAGCCCTCGTCTTTCTTGATATAGGGGATAGCAACAAGGAAAATAACCAGTAACTTAATATGAAAAAAGAGTAGCATCTAAATAAGATGCTACTCTATGCTACAAACAGAGGCAGAACAATCTTCACAAGCAATTTCACATTTTAAAAATTGTAAATCATGGATTGTAATCTTTCCTTTATTAATAGAAATTGTACCTTTTTTTTTCAAATCATTTAACATTCGATTTACGCTTTCACGCGAAGTTGCACAGAAGTTTGCAAGTTCTTGATTCGTTAATGGTAAATCGATGAGAATCCCATTTTCTTTTAATACACCATAACTATTTGTCATTCGAATGAGAGTAGAATATAGGGCACCTTTTTTGCCGTGTAATACTAAATCTCGGAACTTCGTTTGCATTCTTCTTAAATGTTCACTAATCCATTTCATAAATTCAAATACAAGTGCGGGTTTTTGGAGTAATGCTTTTTCTAAGGCTTCACGCTTTATAACGCCTACTTCAACATCTTCAAGGCATTTTGAATTTAATAAATACTTGGCATTGTCCGTGAACAATGTTAGTTCTCCAATAATGTCATATTGCGAACAAATACGGAGTGTTAATTCTTGCCCGTCAGCACTTAGTTTACTAATTTGTACTTTTCCTGAGTGGATGATATAGAGATCTGTTGCTTCCATACCTTCTTGAAAAATAAAACTTCCTTTTTTTATCTGCATTTTATATTCAACAGATGCAAGT
>NZ_JBFUIN010000692.1:0-1607 GCF_056401855.1 Bacillus sp. P4_D3 | reverse complement strand
CCTTTTGATCACTTTGAATATTTTGTGTTGCGACATATTCTCCGTGCTGAATAATAATAACCCTGTCACACATTAATTCAACTTCTGAGAGTAAGTGACTAGAGACAAGAACAGCTTTTCCTTGTTCATGTGCAATTTTCTTTATGTACATCCGCATTTCATGTATACCACTAGGATCTAATCCGTTCGTTGGTTCGTCTAGTATTAATACATCTGGATTATGTATAAGTGCCTGAGCAATTCCTAAACGTTGTCTCATACCGAGTGAATATGCTTTTACTTTACGGTCAATCACTTGTCCCATTCCTAATAGTTGCACAACTTCATCGATACGCTCTTCAGTTACATTTCCATTCATTCGTCCGAAATATGTTAAATTTTCATAGCCGCTTAAGAAAGGATAGAATTCTGGTGTCTCAATTACAGCGCCAATTTTCGCAGCAGTTTTTTCAAATTGCTGTTTTACAGATTGACCATCAATCCATACTTCTCCTTCTGTCATACGAATCATTCCGACCATCATTCGCATTAATGTCGTTTTTCCAGCACCATTTGGTCCTAATAAGCCAACTACTTCACCTTTTTTCACTTCAAAACTAATATTTTCTACTAACGTCTTTGAACCAATTCGCTTTGTTAATCGATCAACTTTTACGATCGCTTGCTCATTTATCATTCCATACAACCTTTCTTCTTAACTCTTTTTTTCAGTTCTTCCCACTGTATCATGATTAATAACATGTGTAAAATGAAGAAAAAGCCATGATTTCTCATGCCTTTTTCCTTGTTTCATATGACTTTTCACCCTTTAACCTTTGTATAAACCTACAACATTGCCACATTGATACTATAATGACGGTTATCATAACAACTGCTGTTACCATTATCGCATACGTCGTAATCGGTGCATTTGTTACTCCTTGGATTCCTACTGCTTTCATAAAAATAATAATAAATAATTTCAAAAATAACATACCATGAATTAATCCGAAAACGAAAGCTCCTCCGTAAATTAATAATTGCTCATGACACAATAAACATAACATTTCCTTTCTCGTCATATTCACTACTTCGTACGATTTAAACTCCTCTCTTCTTACCTGTAAAAAAGAGGCTGTCATTTTATAAGTAATGAAAATACATACAAAAACTACAAATAGAAACATAGCATAAAACCACTTTACAAATATAAGTGTATATCCCGCTTTACTTATTACAACTTCATTGAATCGGAATGATATCATAAAAAAACAAATCATTGTATTCATAGCAATCCACGTAAATTGTTTTAACCTTTTGGTAGCAAATGTTTGTATATTTTTTCTCGCTAACCGACATAAAGACATAGATCCCTTCCCCTACCTTACTTCATAACATACGCATTMTATACTACTAGTGTATAAAAATATGACATTTTAAACATCGCACTTCAATCGGAATTTTTACTAAGCCTTTAGTCCTAGAAATAAAAATGGAAATAACACTATTTACATACTATAATTACAAAAAAAGGGAGGGGTTATATGCGTGTAAAATTACTGTTTATTCTTTCTTTGTTACTTTTCACTAGTTGTAGCCCACTAAAAAACAACGAAGATGCCACTGTT
>NZ_JBFUIN010000691.1:0-1617 GCF_056401855.1 Bacillus sp. P4_D3 | reverse complement strand
AACTGCCCGTAAACGCCCGATTGGTGAAGGCTAATAATCAGTGGGGRATGAACAAAACCCCCACTGATTAAAGTTTCACTTTATATAAAGAGCGAGAGGAAGAGCTATGACAAAAGTGCATCAGCGATTAATTTCCATTTTAGAGGAGTTTTTAGAAGAGAAATCGATGTTAAATCGAGCTTTTTTAGCGAGCCGTTTACATGTATCAACGAAGACGATTYAAAAGGATATAAAATTATTAAATGATATATTGGAAGAACACGGAGCGAAAATTGAATCACAAAGGGGGAATGGGTACGAACTAGAAATTATACAAACTAAGAAGTTTGAAGATTTTTGCTTAAATGTATTTCAAAAACAGACGGAAAAGATTCCAACTTCTTATGAAGAAAGAGTAGCTTATATTTTACAACGTATTTTAACGACAGATGGGTATATGAAGCTTTCACAGCTAGCGGAAGAGATTTATGTGAGCAAATCTACTGTAAACTTAATTATGAAAGATGTTACGGATATTTGTAGTCGCTATGAGTTACAAATTGAAAAAAGACCATATTATGGTATACGTATTGTGGGAGAAGAATTTAATATTCGTTCTTGTTTATCACAATATGGTTTACCGCGGTATGACCATACTCCGTTTCATGAGAACTATGAGCAGACGGACACGTATTTATCGTTACCCCATATTTCTCTCATCCGCTCAGTTATACTAAAGTATATCGAGGGAGGAACGATATATTTATCAGATATAGAAATTGATAATTTATCAATTCATATTGCGATTGCTTTAAAGAGATGCAGGGATGATCATTACATTCAAGCACTGCATGTAGAGGAATCTGAACTTATAATAAAGAAAGAATATAAAATTGCGAAACAGATTTTAGGGAATTTAGGGGAAGAGCTAAAACTTCAATTTCCAGAAGAAGAAATTTTATATGTGACGATGCATTTATTAAGTACTGCTGTTATAGCAAGAGAGCGCTATGAAAATGTGGAAGAGCTATTAGGGAAAGATGTATATGCATTCATGCAGCATATTCTTTTCAAAGTAGCGGAAGAACGGAATCTTACTTTTTATTATGATGAAGAATTATTATTTGGTTTTGGTGTTCATTTAAAAACATTATTAAATCGTTTGAAATATAAATTAAATACGAGAAATCCTCTTTTAGCAGAAGTGAAAAAAAATTATCCATATGCTTTTGAAATTGCAGTTCTCGTTGGAGATATAATTG
This sequence comes from Bacillus sp. P4_D3, assembly GCF_056401855.1. Taxonomy (NCBI): domain Bacteria; kingdom Bacillati; phylum Bacillota; class Bacilli; order Caryophanales; family Bacillaceae; genus Bacillus; species Bacillus sp. P4_D3. The sequence continues at coordinate 376 of NZ_JBFUIN010000691.1, read as the reverse complement.
GTGAATATACGGGTGAATCCATTCCAGAGAGTGAAATTGGTTATATTGCCATTCACTTTGGAGGGGCGATGAGCCGTTTACAAGAAAATAATCAAAAGAAAAGATGTTTATTAGTTTGTGCGACTGGTCAAGGGAGTGCACAGCTACTGAAATATAAAATTCTATCACAGTTTCGAGATAAATTAGAGATTGTAGGTATTACAGGCTATTATCAATTGAAAGTAGAAGACCTTTATAAAGATAAAGTAGATTGTATTATTAGTACGATTCATATACCGAGTGGTTTGCCTGTGCCAGTTATAAAAGTGAATTCAATATTTGATGATAAAGAGATTAAATCGATTGGTCAGCAGTTATTTACGCATGTGAATAATAG
>NZ_JBFUIN010000690.1:0-1617 GCF_056401855.1 Bacillus sp. P4_D3 | reverse complement strand
ATTACATACAAGACGTCCTTTTAATTACACATTATATACATGCACTCTTTAAACTATCGTCCTACTCATTCCTTGAGGCGGGACTTTTCTGTCGGGAAATGATAAATAGATCAATTAATTTACTTTTATCCGCCCATACCACTCCAAATAAAACTAAGCCGCCGCCTATTACTATTCTCCACGTTAAAGATTCATTTAATAGAACAATTGAAGCAACAATACTTATTAGCGGCAATGCATTTAAATATAATCCACTTACTGATGCTGTAACTCTCTCTAGTGCTTTATTCCAACACCAATATGCTAAAATTGTCGCTCCAATAACAAGATACATTACACTAAATCCAGTCTTCCAGGTTTCAATCTTTGGGAAACCGTAATAAAAAGTTTCTACCATTGCAAATGGTAATAAAATAACCGATCCAATAATTAAAGTTAATGTTGTAAAAACCTTGTTTGATAGATACTGTTCCTGTTTCGGCTGTTTTAACAATACTGTATAGAAAGCAAATAAGAAGGTGCTTAATAAAATAAGGATATCTCCTATTAAAGATACCTCTTGATCAGCATTGTTAGATGAAATTGTAATAAGAAGTACCCCTATAGCCCCCAATATAATACCGATCCAATAATTCGGCTGAATTTTCTCTTTCAAAAAGAACGCTGAAAAAAGAATTGTAACTAATGGCAATGCAGCATCAATGATACTAACATGTAATCCACTTGTTAAAGAAATCCCGTAGGATGTGAACATAAAATACCCAGCTACACCAGTAAAAGATAGCAAACTCATTCTTTTCCATGGAATATGTTTATGTACGATCGCTTTTTGAAGTTGGCCATATGAAAAAAGCATACAAATTCCACCCGCAAAGAAAAGACGAATAAATAACAAAGTAAATGGTTGAATAGATTCTAATGCCCATTTCGTTGGCGCAATTGCCGTCCCCCATAATATAACAGCCACTAATAACATGCATATTTCTTTCATAATCCCCCACACCCATCAAAAAATATATGTTAACTACCTTAATTATAGATTTTTTCTTAAGTAAAATCCTTTAAAACCACAAAAAGGTTATGTGAAAAATAGCCATCCAGCTCTTTTTCGCATAACCTTTTCATATTAGATCAAAAACATTATTGTTCACTCTATAACTAAATTAACATAAAAAGGTAATTCTTACCTTCAATTGATATTTAAACGTATTACTTTATAACCTTCTTATCACTTTAATATCCAAATTTCATTTTATACCGTTTCTATTTCATTATTTTTTCGTCTTTAACGTTATTAAACTTATGGATTTTAACATTTGATAAATAAAAATAAACACAAAAAAACCTAAGTCGAAACGACTTAGGTTTTTGCTTGGCGACGTCCTACTCTCACAGGGACAAGGTCCCAACTACCATCGGCGCTAGAGAGCTTAACTTCCGTGTTCGGTATGGGAACGGGTGTGACCTCTCTGCCATCATCACCAAACTATTGAAGGTATATTCCTTCAAAACTAGATAACATTTGCTTCATATTATATGGTTAAGTCCTCGATCTATTAGTATTCGTCAGCTCCACATGTCACCATGCTTCCACCTCGAACCTATCAACCTGATCAT
>NZ_JBFUIN010000689.1:0-1620 GCF_056401855.1 Bacillus sp. P4_D3 | reverse complement strand
GTATCAAATCCATAATCGTTATGAAAATATAGAAAAATAAGAATAGTTACTGCGTATAATGTAGCCCACTTCATCATCTTTCCTTTTGCTTTACTAAAAAAGGAAGCGGATCTTTCATCCATACTAAATGCACCTTCACTTGCCTGTTTAAACGTATCAATTGTTGTCAAAATATGAAAAATTACTGCTCCTAAAAATAATAATCCTGCATACAGTAATGTAATCTGATCAATTGAATTATTAGCCATTTTAGTACCAATCAAAACTACGAGTAATATTGTTGCCATTTGAAATGCATTTAATAATACAACAATTGTTTGTAGCTTTTGAAATTTAAATTGAGCTTTTGGAAATAAATATAGAATGAAAAAAATTACTTGCAGAGCATATAAYAACACTTCYARCTTAACAATTCCTATATTAARGAGAASCATACAGTAATCCCAMYCASCTGATAMAAYAATAGAAAAAAYGRYTATTGAACTAWAWAGTATTCCYCCAAACATAAAWCCYGTAGCACCCTCAGGACTTAAACGMYCWTTACATGTCATCCTAAACTTATMTAAATCTTCYTCTTYTATATYCCACATCYTGGCTCTTCACCYTCTATACGTTTCAATTATTTTTCGAACACTAAAATTCTATTAATATATTATTTATTTTTCGTTTTGAATTTCTTATTTTGTTTTCGAATTCTTCCACACTTTCTCTCATTCTCTTCCCACGTCATATTAAATGACTTGAATTTAAATCTACAGTACACCAATAGTTGAAATTCTGCCGCTCCTATTGCTACTGYATACATAACAACATTACACATAACATAACCAAACATTGTGTTTAATGAGTAATTATTATTTATATAAATCAAAACAAGAAGAATTAACACATAAATTACAGCACCTTGTATAACATGTCCCTTTGTTTTACTAAAAAACGAATCTGATTTGTCCCCACTACTAAATGCACCTTCGCTTACTTGTTTAAATGTATCAACTGTTGTCACAATATGAACAATAATTCCACCTAATACTAATAGACCTACATAAACACGTGTATTGAGATCAATTGAATGCTCAATCATCCCAGAAAGAACAAATAACGTGCATCCGATAGTTCCAAGTTGAAATGCATATAATAATATAACGAGCGTTTGTAATTTTTGAAATTTATAACGAGCTTTAGGGAATAAATATAGAATTAAAAACATTACTTGCAAACCATATAACACTAATTCAATCCTAACAATTACCTTATCAAACAAGGTAGTATAATAATCTATTCCTCCTATAAAAATAATAACCATAAATAATGAAGTATAAAATATCGTTCCGAGCATAAATCCCGTCGCACCTTCAGGACTTAAACGCCCTTGACATGTCATYCKAAACTTATMTAAATCTTCTTCTTTTATATYCCACAYCYTGRCWYTTCACCTTCTATACAGTTTAAATAATTTYCATTCACTTCAATTCTATTTCMCTCTTATTTACTTTTCGATTTGGATTTTGTATTTCGCTTTCGAATTCTCCCACGCATTCTCTCATTCTCTTCCCATGACATATTAAATGACTTGAATTTAAATCTACAGTACRCCAATARTTGRAATTCTGCCGCTCC
>NZ_JBFUIN010000688.1:0-1627 GCF_056401855.1 Bacillus sp. P4_D3 | reverse complement strand
GAATAACAGATAGGAATTGTAATGGCAATGTAAGTGCACCATTTCCCCCAAGATGCTGCTGAGGATTGTGATGTCCATTTAGAGGGATTACTATTTCGGCCACAATACGGACAAGCATTTCGTGTTTGGCGTTGATATACTAAAGCAGTCGCACTCCATAGAAATGCTCCTAGCATACTAATATATTGATTTACAATCGTCCAGTACATCATCTGCTCAAAAAATTTCACTCCATGCGGAAAATCAAATAGTGCTCCAATCAAAAAGATAAATCCATATGCCGCAGACGCCAAAACGCGGTAGTCAATAACTGCAAATAATAGAATCGCTACTAACATATACACAAACATGAGTAATACTATTCGTAAAAGTCCCTTGCCCCAGCCACGAATCATCATGACAGCTACAATGACTCCCATTAATCCAAACCCACTTTTAAGTCCATATTTACTTCTTAAAATAAACAGCACCAAAGTTTTCATTAAACCTCTTACACCAAACAGAAACCGAACCATATGCACTCACATCTATCCCTTGAGGAATTTCGTAGTGTTGGTCTCCTTTATTCCCCTTTAATTTTCCTAATTCAATATACTGATAGTTTTTCACGTCTTCATTATTTTTCAAACGATTCGTAGGAACTAATACAACTCGCACATCCGGCCCATTAGATGTTTTAAAATCAGAAAGTCGTAAAACACGTTTTCCATCCGCTAATTGATGAATTGTTGCCGTTCCAGTTGTTTCATGAACACCATTTTGAAACTTTCCTTCACTTATTACTCGATCACTTTGTTGCTTTGTTTCATTTGATTGTACTTCTGTTTGTGGCAATGCTTCATTCACTTGCTTATCAATAAATAATTTCTCTGGTCGGAACAATGACCATAAAACCCCCATTACAATTATCAAACCGCCTATAAACCATACATATTTTCTTTTCATAAAGTAAAAAACCTCCTGTAACATACTGTGTAGTAGTATGTTAGCAAGAAGGTCTTTCATTTTTATAACATAAATATTACAAAAGTCTTTCAGCGGTCTTATTTTTTCTGATGCGATGGGAAGCGTAAACCAAAATTCACTACCCTGCTTGCCGTCTGCGCGCTTCCTCTCACCATTTTATCTCTTGTGCATTTCAATCAATGATTTTGCAATAGCTAATCCAAATTCAGGACTTTGCTTGCAAGAGTCTTAGAATTTTTGCATCAGAACCATTAAAAGTATAGTGAGGCCTATTCAGGAAACTTAAAAAGAGCAGTTAGTAAATTTAGTTTTTAACTGTGGCTTTAACTCAATAATCTTCTGAAGAATTAACAGTAGCAAAAATCTTTTGTTTTTCATTGCCAGAGACATGTCTCTCTAATTAAATCTCAGGTGTCGCATATTCTCCTAAGAAACCAATCTTAGTAATGACAACATCCATATTTTTTTCTGTTTTAAAGTGATTAATAGTTGCTTGATTAGCTGTTTCTTTAGTCTTTAGCTAGGCTTCTTTACTATATTCATCTATTATACCGTAATCCATAATTGCATATACATAAGCACCCAGTGTTAGTAACGTAGCACTTCCTAAGACAAATAGGTGTTTCACTAATTTCTTACTCATGTCCATTCATAATTCCAT
>NZ_JBFUIN010000687.1:0-1637 GCF_056401855.1 Bacillus sp. P4_D3 | reverse complement strand
GTTAATAAAGTTCCGTCTAAGTCTAATGCGATTAAATGTTGTTTATTCATAATTTCACCTCTTATAATAATTTTTTTGTTTCTATCTGTATTTCCGTTTTTAATATGCAGAAATAAGAGGTTAGACTGGGTGAAACTACTGTAGATGAAAGTTTCACTATATATCCATCTTACGTCGCGAAGCGCTGTGGTGTCTACTATTTCTCATTGGAAATCAGGGAAAAGTCAATATATTTTTAGAAAGTTCAAACAATGTTTCTTTCATTATGTACAATTTGTGAAAAGGGTTACATTGTTTGAATGATGCGACTTATAATGAACATGTAATCTTCTCGTATATGTTTGACTCTCCTTTGGAACTGGCCTAAACTTAGGTTGGTTTCTTTTTTTTCAACAAATATACCAATAATTCCTGCTTAAGGTTGTGTAATTATATATATGTACATGGATAAACGGTAGTACTGTTTCCTAAACATGACAGAAAAGCTTTCTTTTAAAATGGATATACTAATGAGGCAAGACGTCATGGAAGGAGAATGGAAATGGGACAAAATCGCAGGTTTCGTTCAGGGCAAAAGGCGCCAAATGATGGCATTTACGTAGAAATTGGTGAAACGGGAAGTATGGTGAAAGATCCACAAATGGTGAAATTAACTGCGGGGGAAAGGTTTCCAGAGAACGCAAATCATAACCGTCAGTGGACATATAAAAGAAAACCGTAACAGAAGCCGCAATCGTTATTGCGGCTTTTTTTGATTAGGAAAATGAATGTTACTTTTTTCTTTTTCCAATAATAAGTTGGAACTACATAAGCAAAATTATTGTATAAAAAAGTCAGTTGGCGTATAATCAAATCAAAGGTCAAAGAAAGTCAAACATTTGGAGGGCTGTAAAGATGGACTTAAATCAAATGACAACGAAAACACAGGAAGCGATTATGAGTGCTCAATCTTTAGCGGTATCTCATCATCATCAAGAAGTAGATACTGTTCATCTGTTGCTTACGTTATTAGAGCAGCAAGACGGATTAACAGTACGTATTTTTCAAAAAATGAATGTCGATATAGAAGCGTTAAAGCAAGGTGTAGAAAGTTTAATTAAGAAAAAGCCTTCTGTAACTGGAAGCGGGGCAGAGGCAGGGAAATTATATGTAACAGGTGCTTTGCAACAACTGCTTGTAAGAGCAGGAAAAGAAGCGGAGAAATTGCAAGATGACTATATTTCAGTCGAACATGTATTACTTGCTTTTTCTGAAGAAAAAGGCGATATAAATCAATTATTTACAAAATTTTATATTACGAAAGATAACTTATTACAGTCTTTAATGACAGTTCGGGGGAATCAAAGAGTGACTAGTCAAAATCCAGAAGTAACTTATGAAGCGTTAGAAAAATATGGCCGTGATTTAGTGGCGGAAGTAAGAGCGGGGAAAATTGATCCTGTAATTGGTAGAGATAGTGAAATTCGCCGCGTGATCCGTATTCTTTCACGTAAAACGAAAAATAACCCCGTTTTAATCGGGGAACCAGGTGTTGGTAAAACAGCAATCGTTGAAGGATTAGCACAGCGTATTGTAAAAAAAGATGTCCCAGAAGGATTAAAAGATCGAACAATTTTCGCTTTAGATATGAGTGCACT
>NZ_JBFUIN010000686.1:0-1639 GCF_056401855.1 Bacillus sp. P4_D3 | reverse complement strand
ATCAAAAGAATGCAAGAGCACATGCAGTTACATGGAATACGCAAATAAAAAAACAGCTTTTAGATACATTGACAGGCATTATTGAATACGATAAAAAATTTGAAAATCATTATAAAACATTAGTAGAGGCGATCAATACTGGGAATGGAGATACTTTAAAAAAAGGGATTACAGATTTACGGGGGGAAATTCAACAAAATCAAAAGTCTGCAAAAGCATTAATAGAAGAATTAACTAATTTAAATGAAAATATTGGACAAGATGTTAGAGCATTTGGAAGTAATAAAGATCTCTTGCAGTCTATTTTAAAAAGCCAAGGAGCTGCGGTTGAGGATGATCAAAAGCGACTAGAGGACCTTTTAGGGCAAGTAAACTATCAGAAAGACATAGAATCTAAGGGATTGGACATGGTGAAAATCCCCTTTCTTCCCACATTGATTGCTGGTGGTATAATGATAGGTGATGCAAGAGGTAAGTTAGGCTGGCTAGAGCCGGAATTAGCAAAATTACGTCAGAATGTAGATTATAAAATAACATTAAATCGTGTAGTTGGAGTTGCGTTTCATAATATTAGTGAKATGCATARKGCRMTTGATRATGCTATTAMYGCTCTTACTTATATGTCCACGCAATGGGATGATCTAGACTCTCAATATACGGGSGTRCTGGGACATATTGATAAAGCTGATCAAAAAGCTGATCAAAATAGATATAAATTCTTAAACCCTAACTTGAATGCAGCTAAAGACAGTTGGAAAACATTAAGAACAGATGTTGTCACATTACAAGAAGGGATAAAAATTGCAGAGAAAAAAGAACAGGATTTTATGAATCAGCTTCGTCCATCAAACGTTTTCTACTTTTATAAAAAAATTCATAACGCATATACATTTGAAATAAAGACTGGAACAAATGCACCAAATGCGTCTTATAAAGTTATGAATTTAACTAAAAACACTGTTCATAATATGTGGAGTGGAGGACCAAATACAAGTATGTGGGCTGACTGGCTTTCATTCAATCCAAAAGATGAATTTGCGGTGATAGCAGTAGTGGATGGGAAAGAATATGTTGTATATAAAGACAAAGTAGAAAATATAATGAACTGAATCCGAAAAGTTAGACAGAAAAATTACGCAGCAATTGGAGATGGTACACTAAACTGGACACTAAGTTCAGTGAAAAAGATGATTCAGAGAGTTCTGGTGCAAAGTTTTTTAACAGATAATAAGTTGGTATGATTGCAGATGGATTTTATGCAATCCTTAGTAATTGTTGTAATTGGTTCTGGTGCAAAAACTTAAGGACAATTGCAATGAATCTATAAATCTTGGACATACTGTTACTATTACTTTAGAAAGGGTGCGTGATTGGTATGGAAAAGGAAAATGTATTCAAATGGAAGCATTATCAGCCTGATATTATTTTGTTAACGGTAAGATGGTACCTACGGTACAATCTCAGTTTTCGTGATTTGGTGGAAATGCTAGAAGAACGGGGTTTATCCATTTCTCATACAACGATTATGCGTTGGGTTCATCAGTAYGGTCCTGAATTGGACAAACGAATCCGTTCCATGCTAGGGTTCAAATGTTTTGACACAGCTACATCCATTCTTTCTGGAGTTTCTGGAGTAGAA
>NZ_JBFUIN010000685.1:0-1643 GCF_056401855.1 Bacillus sp. P4_D3 | reverse complement strand
TCCGGTACCAGTTACCACACCAGCTTCGACCATTTTATTAACAAATTCATGGGAGTTATTTATTTGACATATCATTGCATATATTCGGACACGAATATCCTTGCTCTTCACAGCTTGTTGTAGTAAACGATAACTCTCAGGTCCATCTCCACCTGCGTCATGTATACTTGTTATGCCCGCTGCAACGAAATGATCTGATGCAATTTTCACAGCCTTCATCATTTCACTTTCTGTATAACTTGCAACCTCGCTCATCCTCATATTTGCTGCTTCAATTAACTTTCCTGTAAGCCTTCCTGCCTGATTCTTTTCAATAACCCCCCCACTCGTGTTCGGTGTGTTCTCGTTAATTTGCGCAATTTCTAATGCTTTGCTGTTCACCACACTTATGTGGTGGCAAGTACGGGTTACAATAATAGGGTGTTCAACTGAAATTTCATCCAGCTCAGTAATTGTTGGATAACGCTTTTCCTTCATAGCGGTTTCATTAAAGCCCCAAGCACGTATCCATTCACCTTTTGGCGTTTCTGAAGCCTTCTTTTTCAAATCATCTAACAAAGCCTCGATAGAATCAATATGTTCAGCTTTGCAACTGACAGCCAATTGATTTAATCCATGAGAAATGAGGTGAATATGGGAATCAATGAATCCAGGAAGAAGCGTTTTTCCTTGCAGGTCAATTACATCCGTTTTTTCTCCTATAAAACTCTTAACCTCCTGATTTGAGCCAACAACTACGATACGATTATCTTTTATTGCTACAGCTTCGACTACTGTATTCTTTCGGTCTACTGTAATAACTTCTCCATTTATCAATACAACATCAGCTTTCATAAACTCAACCCTTTCGGAATTACTCTTTTCGAGTAATTCATTCAGTATTTAAAGTTATATCTTTCAATAAGCTCTTCCGCTTTTTAACAAGATTTATCAATAATTAATTAAAGTTGAGTTAAACATTCTTTCATTGTTTTAACGATAAAAGTAAAGTCTTCCTCTGTGATGCTTAATGGAGGCGCAAGCTGCAAAATATTATTGTAACCTGCAACCGTGTCACCATTTTTACCAATAATTAGACCTTTTTCTTTACAAGCATTGATGACTTTGTTCATCTTTTCAATAGAAGCTGGTTCTTTTGTTTGCTTATCTTCCACTAGTTCAATACCTAAAAGAAGGCCTTTTCCGCGAATATCTCCTACATTTGGATGCTCTTTTACATCCTCAAGTTCATATAACAGTCGTTCACCCAATTCTTTGGAACGTTCAATGAGTTTCTCATTCTCCATAATTTCTAAATTCTTCAAAGCTAAAGCACAAGCAGCAGGATTTCCTCCGAACGTATTTACATGGCGGAAGCGATCATAATCTTCACTACCTACGAATGCCTCATAAACCTCTCGTCTAACTGCTGTTGCTGACAAAGGAAGATACGCACTTGTAATACCTTTTGCCATTGTAATGATATCTGGTTTGACGCCATAATTCATAAATCCAAATGGCTTCCCTGTCCGTCCAAATCCACATATAACTTCATCACAAATGAGCAACGCACCGTGCTTCTCGMAAATTTCTTTTACTTTTTCCATATATCCATCAGGAGGCATTAAAATTCCGCCCCCGGTAATAATTGGCTCCATAATCAC
>NZ_JBFUIN010000684.1:0-1643 GCF_056401855.1 Bacillus sp. P4_D3 | reverse complement strand
ATATAAAGTTGTAGTCCATTCTAATAATCCATTCGGTGCATGGGAAACATTCATTGATGCAGAAAATGGAAAGTTAATTAAAAAGGTTGATATAAACCGAAAAGCAGAAGGAACAGGAAAAGTATTTTTACCTAATCCTGTCGTATCTAGTGGTAGTAAAACAGGATTAAAAGATAGTAATGATGCAGATTCAACAGCACTAACGAATCAACTGAAAACTGTTACGTTAAAAGGTTTAGATGGTACAGGATTTTTAATTGGTGAGTATGTTACAATTTCTTCAAAAGCGAAGACGAAATCTACAAACTTACAATTTAACTATACACGTGCAAATGATAGCTTTGAAGATGTTATGTCGTATTATCATATCGATACATTGCAGCGTTACATTCAAGGATTGGGCATTAACAATATTAATAATCGTTCTATTAAAGTGAATGTAAATGGTACAACTGATGATAACTCATTTTATTCACCATCAACGAAAGCCTTAACTTTCGGTACTGGCGGAGTAGATGATGCAGAAGATGCGGGCATTATCGCGCATGAATATGGACATTCTATTCAAGATAATCAAGTACCAGGCTTCGGAAGTTCACCAGAAGGTGGAGCGATGGGAGAAGGGTTTGGAGACTTCTTAGGTGCTACTTATGAAGATGCAGTATCGACAACAGGTTACGGTAAAGCATGTATTGGAGAATGGGATGCGACCGCTTATTCTAGTTCAGATCCGACGTGCTTACGCCGATTAGATACGAATAAAGTATACCCGAAAGATATAACGAATGAAGTGCATAATGATGGAGAAATTTGGGCTCAAGGTCAATACGAAATGGCACAGGCCTTTGGCCGTGATGTAGCAACAAAAATTATTTTACAATCACATTGGTCATTAACGCCAAATGCTAAATTCCGTGATGGAGCGAAGGCGATTAAACAAGCAGATGCTCTTTTATACGGCGGACAACACGCGGCTGAAATTGATCGCATTTGGGCAGCGAGAGGGATTAGTACGAATTAATTAAAAACGTCGTGGCATTTATAAGCCACGACGTTTTTAATTTGCTTAAGAACTGGTACTGGAAAATTTATTGGTATCGGTAATAATGTACATATACCGATAAATTTACTTTACTGCTTCTTTAAAAACAAAATGCTCTTTAAATTTTCTAGATTCAAATTTTTGACCGTTTCTCATGGAGAGGAAAGGATGTTCTTGCCACGTAATGATCACGTCAATCTTATCCGCTTTTGTAGAAACTGGAAAATTAGCGTGTTCAAATCCAGTTTTTTCGCCCGCTAGACGACTTTCTTTTAGGGAAAAGAGTTCATATTTTGTTTTCGTATGTGGTTCATTCCGAAAAACTTCAACTTGTACATTATACACTTCACTTTTTCCAAGATTTTTTACAGAGAAATGATATGTTTGAAATACACCTTTTTTTGGTTGCAACAATTTTTCACTCGTTCTTTTTACTTCATCAATATTCACTTGCCATTGATCAGAATTTTGAGAGATTGGTAAAGATTTTGGTGAATATGCGTATGTTTCATTAACTACAACTAAGCACAATAATAGGAGAAAGAAACTAATTGTTTTTTTCATATGTACACCTCCGATAAAACTTTAATAATAATATGCG
>NZ_JBFUIN010000683.1:0-1646 GCF_056401855.1 Bacillus sp. P4_D3 | reverse complement strand
TTGATTGTTGCCGGACGATTTGTTGCGTTTCCGTCTTTCCAAGTCTTCGTTCCTTCTACTGTTGTTTGCGCTACTTTTGTATTTGTAATGTCATGACCGTGAACTTCGGATTTATATCCATCTACTGGTTCTTCTTTTACTTCATACTTGTACGCATTGCCTTCGGCATCGTATGCCGCTAAGTCTTTGAATCCATATTTCCAGCCTGTTGCTTCACTTGCTTCTTGCGTCGCAACTACTTGGCCATTTTGTAGTAAGTCTACYTTGATTGTTGCCGGACGATTTGTTGCGTTTCCGTCTTTCCAAGTCTTYGTTCCTTCTACTGTTGTTTGCGCTACTTTTGTATTTGTAATGTCATAAYCTTTTACTTCAGATTTATATCCATCCACCGGTTGCTCTTTTACTGTATAYGTATAAGCAACACCGCTCGCATCATATGATTCTAAATTTGTAAATGTATATTTCCARCCATTTGCCGCTGTTACGTCATGTGTTTCGACTACATTTCCATTTTGTAGTAAGTCTATTTTGATTGTTGTCGGACGATTTGTTGCGTTTCCGTCCTTCCACGTTTTTGTTCCTTCTACTGTTGTTTGACCTACCTTTGTATTTGTAATGTCATAACCTTTTACCTCGGATTTATATCCATCTACCGATTGTTCTTTCACTGTATAGATGTAAGCTACCCCATTTGTATCGTATGCTTGGAGTTTTTCAAATGTATACTTCCAGTTTGTTGCCGCTGTTACTTCTTTTGTGTCTACTACTTTACCGTTTTGTAGTAAATCTACTTTAACTGAGCTTGGGCGATCTGTTGCGTTGTTATCGTTCCAAGTCTTTGTTCCTTCTACTTTCGTTTCGCCTACTTTTGTATTCGTAATGTCATAACCGCTTACGCTAGATTGATATCCCACTACTAGTTGTTCTTTTACTTCATACTGATAAGCTATTCCATTCGCATCGTATGCTTCTAAATCTGCAAATATATATTTCCAACCCATTACTGCTAGTACGTCTTGTGTTTTGATCACGTTTCCGTTTTGTAGTAAGTCTACTTTGATCATTGTCGGACGATTTATTGCGTTTCCGTCCTTCCACGTTTTTGTTCCTTCTACTGTTGTTTGCGCTACTTTTGTATTTGTRATGTCATAACCTTTTACTTCRGATTTATATCCATCCACCGGTTTTTCTTTTACTTCATACTTGTACGCATTGCCTTCGGCATCATATGCCGCTAAGTCTTTGAATCCATATTTCCAGCCTGTTGCTTCACTTRCTTCTTGCGTCGCAACTACTTGGCCATTTTGTAGTAAGTCTACTTTGATTGTTGTCGGACGATTTGTTGCGTTTCCGTCCTTCCACGTTTTTGTTCCTTCTACTGTTGTTTGCGCTACTTTTGTATTTGTAATGTCATAACCTTTTACTTCAGATTTATATCCATCCACCGGTTTTTCTTTTACTTCATACTTGTAYGCATTGCCTTCGGCATCRTATGCCGCTAAATCTTTGAATCCATATTTCCAACCTGTTGCTTCACTTACTTCTTGCGTCGCAACTACTTGGCCATTTTGTAGTAAGTCTACTTTGATTGTTGTCGGACGATTTGTTGCGTTTCCGTCCTTCCACGTTTTTGTTCCTTCTACTGT
>NZ_JBFUIN010000682.1:0-1647 GCF_056401855.1 Bacillus sp. P4_D3 | reverse complement strand
ATACATATGTGGAAAAAGATTCATAATTACAAGTTTCATTTAAGAGATTTAAAATTTATGCTTTGGCTATTCCCAATCATCGGTTTGTTATACGCTTATGAATTCTTCTCTGGACTAATGTTCCAACAAGAGTTTCACTGGCTCAAATTAATATGCACGATAATAATGATCCTAGCGTTTAGGGATATTAGAAAGAAACTTAAAAACAACGATTATAGAACGGCATGATGTAAAAGGAATCCTTTATGGGTTCCTTTTTCTATGCAAAATAAAAAAGCAGCGAATTTGCTACTTTAAGAATAATCTTTCATCATTTGTTCTTTCATATCTAATTCATCTTTGTACATCAAAGCAAGTGCCAATACTGTAACATAGTACTTTTTCTTGCTAATAGAAGTGTTTCTAGTGCAATTCTTACTGACAAATCATTTAAAATCATCACTTTCTTCACCAAACATAAATGAAAGTTCCTCTAAAACGTCCGGTCTCCCTGAAGTGAACCCGAATAGTGGTACATGAAAAAAACACCTCYTGAATTCKCATAYTWAGTRTGCAAATTCAATGGAGGTGTTTTTYGTTTGAARACAAGAGTTCATTACCCAGAAGAAATAAAGTGGAAAGCACTCGAGATGAAAAAGGATGGTTATTAAAATCATACCATTATGGAGACACTCGGAATTAAAAATATTTCCCAAATTAAGACATGGATGAAATGGCATCGTACAGGTCAAACTTATCGTTTTCAACAACCTGTAGGAAAACAATATTCTTATGGAAAAGGGCCAAAAGAGCTAAGTGAATTGAAACAGCTACGATTAGAAAATAAACATTTAAAAACAAAATTACTTGTATGGGGAAAGTATCTGGAAATCGAAAGGAGCTGAACCCACATACCGTTATTACTCTATGGAATGAATTAAAAACAAAATTAACCGTACAAGAACTGTGTAAAGTATTAGAATTACCACATTCCACATTTTATCGTTGGTTACAGGTAACAGAACGCCCTAAAGACGAGATAGAAGAGAAAGTAAAGAAGATCTGCCTGAGGCATAAATTACGGTATGGGTATCGAAGAGTGACCGCCACTCTTCGAAAAATGGGGCTGTGTGTCAATCATAAAAAAGTATTACGGATCATGAAACAATATCATATACTCTCAAAAGTACGTCGTAAAAAAAAGAAATATATCAATGGTGCTGAACCAGTCGTAGCTCCTCATCGATTAGAACGTCAATTCGAATCATCAGCCCCAAATGAAAAGTGGTTTACGGATGTAACTTACCTATTATTTGGAGAGCGTACATTGTATTTATCAACGATTATGGATGCCTTTAATCGTGAAATTATTAGTTATGTCATCAGTCAATCACAAACTTTGACATTAGCGATGAAGACATTACAACAAGCAATGAGAAGGCGAAAGGTAAAAGACGTCATCCTTCACTCGGATCAAGGAAGTATTTATACTGCGAAGGAATTTCAAGCATATGCCAAAGAAAACGGCATTATCACCAGCATGTCCCGGAGAGGAAATTGCCATGATAATGCCGTCATGGCAAGCTTCTTTGGTCATTTGAAAAGCGAAGCTTTCTACTCACAAAAGATAACAAAAGTATCCAACACAATTGTGCGAAAGATTGTGCT
>NZ_JBFUIN010000681.1:0-1648 GCF_056401855.1 Bacillus sp. P4_D3 | reverse complement strand
CCTTCATCGTCTGCTTTACATAACTCGCATCATTTAAAGGTGTCGGATAAACTTCAAATACTTTTCCAAAGACAATTGCTAATTCTTCCGCATCCTCTTCTGTCGCTTTTCTTAACACAAATTCCTCTGGGACTATTTTTTCTTTCACTTCTTTTGCTTTTACACCACTTAAAATGGTATCTTCCTCAGTCCAATGAATACTATTTCGTCTTTCATCATTATGATATTTCACGAAGAAGTGCGCATCGTGTCCTTGAAAATAATGAGGTATCGTTGCTTCCAGTAAGAAACCGAAAGAGAGCCATGTTGAAACATGCTCTCCCTTTCCTTTAATAATACATTTAGTGAAAGAATGTTTCTCTGCTAATTCATCGATTGTTTGTATAATACTTTCAACATTTCCTGTATAGTGATCAACTCTAACACGTTTATTAAAATAATCTAAAACCCCTTCTACTGTGTAATGCTTTGTCTGTTCACTAAAAGATTCATAGTATTTCATTTCTTCACCTCACACCAATCTAGTAATGTACATGCAATTATTTTTGCGGCAGCAATCATTTTATCAACTTCTATATATTCGTTTGGATAATGTGCTACTTTCGTCTCTCCTGGACCAAATACTATCGTTGGTACGTTAGCGATTTGTGTGAACAAACCTCCATCTGTTCCCCATGGCGAAGCTTCTATAATCGGTTCGTTCCCTTCGATTTCAACAAAGTTATGTTGAAGCGTTGTAATAAGTGGATGATTTTCTTCTAGTTCACCAGGAACCCATCTCGCTCCAAACCATTCTACTTCTACAGGATTTTTTATAAACCAGCTATCCACTTCTTTTAATTCACCAATCCAGCCTTCAAACTCTTCTTTTGCTGCCTCTATAGTCTCATTCGGCGCAATACCACATCTTCCTTCTAAAATTAATGAATCGGGAACAGAACTTGGCCAGCTTCCCCCTTCAATTTTCCCAACGTTAATTGGAATCGGAATCGGAATCCCCTTAAATAACGGATCTGTAATTCGACCGTTTCTCTTCTCTTCTAATTTTCTCAAATGATCTACAACAAACATACTTTTTTCAATTGCACTTACTCCTTCATACCGTGTACCACCGTGTGCTGCTTTGCCTTTTATATGTAGACGAAACCACATTGACCCTTGTTGTTTCGGGAAAAACTTCATATTCGTCGGCTCAGGAATAATAACGCCATCTGCCTTATATCCTCGTAAAATAGCGGCTAATGTTCCTGCCCCACCGCTCTCTTCTTCTATTACACTTTGAAAATGTATATCACCTTTTAGTTCAATACCAGATTCAACAATCGCTTCCATCGCAAGCATAAGTGAGACATTGCCGCCTTTCATATCTGTTGTTCCACGTCCATATATGCGGTTTCCTATTTTCTCTCCACTGTATGGATGATGATCCCACTGATTTACATCCCCTTCTGGCACGACATCAATATGCCCGTTCAAAATCATAGATTTCCCTTCGCCACTTCCTTTTAAAGTCGCTACAATGTTCGGGCTATCTGTAAAACTTGTACGAGGTGATACGAAATAAGGGTGATCGTTCATTTCATTAAAAGCAGGCTCCCAAATATCAAGGTCTAGACCTAACTCACGCAACTTTTCAATAACAATTGCC
>NZ_JBFUIN010000680.1:0-1655 GCF_056401855.1 Bacillus sp. P4_D3 | reverse complement strand
ATAGAGTATGAGAGATTAGTAAAGGCATTGGATGAAGGGGATATGAAAACGGTTATGTCTGCGAGTGATGATGGATATGCATATGTGAAAGAAGAGACTAGCGAAAGTACTTATGAAGAAAAAGAAGATGGTGAACATAGCAGGATAATATATCAAACAACCCATGGAGTATATAATGTGAAAGAAGACGACTTATATGGGAAAACAACTCAAAAGGTTGTTACTGATATAAAAAATGATAAAAACGTTGGTAGTAATCAAAATTACAAAAAAGAAACGGTCTATAGTACAAATTTAAAAAATGAAAAATCCCGTTCAGTAGCCCAGGATCAAGCTATGAATGTTTCATATGTAAAATTAATGTTTAGAGGATTAAATGAACTTAGTAAATTGAAACCGAGTGAAGATACAAAAAGATCTAGTGAACCGAGCATAATAAGCTATGATTTAACTGAATTACAGTTTAAAAGCATAATAAATGACAAGTTAAATTTAAAATATGATAAATTTGATTCTGCAATATTGATGATTGAATTTAATACGCCTAATAATACAAAAGAAAATCAAATGAGAATAATACAAATAACAATATCGGTAAATTATGAAGAAAGAAAAGAAGATAAGCTTATAAAACGCAATCAAGAAATTTCAACATATTATCATACCAGAGAAGATAATAATCAAAGTGCCAAAAAAGAATATGTAAATTATGAAAAAGAGTATATAAATTAAAAATAATATATTTTGATTGAATTTTGAGAACGATAAATGTTGTGAAGATATGAGTAAAGGGGTAGTAAAAAATAGTTATTGTGATAACAGTTATGTTTTACTGAGCGCGTATAGTTTTGGTAAATCAAAATAGAGTATGAGAGTCTAATAAAGGCATTGGATGAAGGTGACAAGAAGACGGTTATACTTAATTGAAAGAAGAATATTTAGAACTTTTGAGGAAAAATAATACTACTTGAACCATCAAAAGGCATTCTTGTTAGATTATTATGGTAATTAATATGGTAATGATATACCTAAAAGATTATCTGAATTTAGTTGTACAAAGATCTATGTACTTAAAAATATTAAGAATGTAATAGAATTTTAGTGCACGAAAATTATTTAAACTGTATAGAAGGGGAAATGTCAGGGTGTGGAATATAAAAGAAGAAGATTTAGATAAATTTCGAATAACATGTCAAGGACGTTTAAGTCCTGAAGGTGCGACGGGWTTTATGCTTGGAACAATATTTTATATTTCAATATTTATGTTTATTATTTTTGTAGGTGATTTGAATTACTACAACAATTTTTTTGATARAACAATTGTTAAAACTGAAATTGTGTTATTTAGTATTCAAATTATATTTTTAATTMTATATYYATTTCCRAAAGCAYGTTWTAAATTTCAAAAGTTACAAACGCTAATCGTATTACTATATGCGTTTCAACTTGGAACGATATTATTTGTAGTTTCGATTGATTCTGAAATGGCTGATAATTCAATTGGTAGGATGTATACCGGGCTACTAGTTGTAGGAGCAGTTATTATCCATATTGCAGCAACGCTAGATACATTTAAACAAGCAAGTGAAGGTGCATTTAGTAGTGATGAAAGATCCACCTCGTTTTTTAGTAAGACAAAAGGAGCTGTGATAAAG
>NZ_JBFUIN010000679.1:0-1655 GCF_056401855.1 Bacillus sp. P4_D3 | reverse complement strand
AATCAGTAGGGACGATATTTATCGCGGTACCACCCTAGTTGTAGACTTCTTTCGTCTACCTCTCTTCATTGTTAACGATCATCTGACCGTCTTTCCCTTCATAAAGACAATAGTATCTTTATTACGAAAAAGATGCTCCAGGACTGTAATTCGCTCTTGTTTTTGTACTGGTTCACACCAACCACCAGCTCTCTGTTACAGGGAAACAACAACTACTTCTTTTCCTTTCAACGCATGTTTATTATATTTTCAAGTTGTACTATCAAAATACAAAAAGTCCCTACTGAATAAATCAGTAGGGACGATATTTATCGCGGTACCACCCTAGTTGTAGACTAACTTTCCGTCTACCTCTCTTCACTGTTAACGATCAATTGACCGCTTTTTCTTCATAAAGACAATACTATCTTTACTATGAAAAAGATGCTCCAAGACTGTAATTCATGATTATCCCTGTACTGGTTCACACCAACCACCAGCTCTCTGTTACAGTAAGACTAACCACTACTGTGATCTCTTCATTGCACTTWATTTATTCAAATGTTTTTGAAATTGAATAAGTATGATTCGTATTATAGAACGCTTTTCAAAACACTGTCAACAACTTTTTATTTATTTTTTTAAAAATCCGTTTTCGCCCTATGATTCCTCTTGTAAATTCTCCGTTACAATTCCGATACGAATTATCTCATTTTCTATTAAATTTAATACATGTCTTTCTACTCCATACTTGGTTAATAGTTCTTTTATTTGTATAATTTCACTTTCAAGTAAATCGGCTTCTTGACACGTCTGAAGTAAAGTGAAAAACACATTTGCATACAATTCTTTATACGCTTTCAAACTCTCTTTCTTTTCAAGTATCTCTATAAACAACTGTTTCATTTCTTCTTGATTACATTGTCCTTCCACACCTTGAAATTTACTCGAAATAATATTTAGTCCTTTTTCTAAAATCTCATCCATACATAATACAATACGTAAAAGCATCATATATTCTCTCGTTGATATTACGCCCATTTTCGGACGTTCTCTTAAAAATACATGTAGCCACGCTGTCCAAAATTTTTGTTGTTCTTTTCCGCTTAACGTTTTTACGTAGTAGCATACATACTGCATAAATTTAATTTTATTCTCTTCGTTTTCTTGCATTAAAAGTGGATATAACCAATCTGTTTTTTGCTCCCAATACAGCACACATTTAATAAATACAAAACTAAGCCATTTTAAAAACGCTTCTCTCGTATACGGATGTAGCAGCTCTAAATGCTCTACCGCATATTTAATATATCTCTTCATCTCTGTAAATAAAGGTAAATTAATTTGCGTATAACATAATCCCGCCCACGCATACTTGGTCAACTCATTTTCTTTCTTTAAATCTAAGTAAGGTAATACATATTTTCGGCACCATTGCTTCTCAATATGGTATAAAAACGTAATATCTGCTGTTAAACGAGCAAACATAAAGTTCTTTCTTTCCGAAGTAACACTTACCTGCTCCTCAAATAAAAATAAATATTCATACACGTTGCGATCGTATAAATGATCATATGCTAACAGTTTTAGTAATACAGCAGTCATCTTCCCAACAGGATGCTGAATAGATTCATTGTAAAACTCTTGTTTTCCAATCTTAAAATCCGATTCCCCTC
>NZ_JBFUIN010000678.1:0-1656 GCF_056401855.1 Bacillus sp. P4_D3 | reverse complement strand
CCAAGAGTCATACCGAGTGAACGGAAGAATGAATTTGTTGATGTAGCAGAACCGCGATCTCTCATTTCTAGTTTGTGAATAGATGCCATACTTAAAACTGAGAAGGAGAATCCAACTCCAAGTCCAGCAAGTACCATAAACATTGTTACGAGTGTACGAGGTGTTTCCATTGTTAAAGTACTTAGTAAATAAATACCAAGAACGAAGAAAACTCCAGATACTATCATGATGTTACGATAACTTGTTCGTGAAGCTAACTGTCCACCAGTTTGACTTCCAATTACAGATCCTACCATCATAGGTGTCAAAATTAATCCAGCATTTGAGGCTGAACCACCGAGAACACCTTGAACGAAGATTGGAATATAAACTGTACAGATGATAAAAGCTGCGCCATAGAAAAAGGCAACACCTTGGCTAGCTGCAAATAAAGGTTTTTTAAATAAATGGAAAGAAATAATAGGCTCGGTTGCGTTTCTTTCTACGAAGAAGAAAATAATAAGCATAATAATAACAGTTGAAAATAAACCAATAATCACATTAGAGTTCCATGCATATTCCTTACCACCAAGTTCTAGGGCAAACATTAAGCAAATGATACTAATGACAAGTGTAATGGCACCAGCCCAGTCAATTTTTTGTTTTCTATATTCTAGAGACTCGTTATAGTATTTAGTAATGAAGAAGAAGGAAATAAGTCCTAATGGAATATTAATATAGAAGACCCAGTGCCAACTTATATAATCTGTAATGTAAGCACCTAATAAAGGTCCGAAAACACTAGATGTTCCGAAAACAGCACCAAATAGTCCGGTCATTTTTCCGCGTTTTTCAGGCGGGAATATATCATACATAATTGTAAATGCGATAGGCATAAGAGCTCCGCCACCAATTCCTTGAATGGCTCTATAAATACTTAGTTGTTCAATACTTGATGCTGTCCCGCAAAGTGCAGAACCGAATAAGAAAAGAATTAGTCCGCCAATATAAAAACGTTTCCGCCCGTACATATCAGAAAGCTTACCGAATATAGGCATTCCGGCCATTGTTGCTACCATGTAGGCAGATGTGACCCAAACGAATTTGTCGAACCCTCCTAAGTCTCCGACAATCGTTGCCATCGCAGTTGCGACGATTGTGTTATCCATTGCTGCCATTAGAATACCAAGTAGTAAACCAGCAACAACAAATTTTGTTTTACTTGAATCTTTTTTTGAAAGTTGTGCTTCCAAATATAGCCCTCCTTTAATGAAAATTAAACTAACTTAAGTTTTTTAGTGCAATGCGTACAAACTTTATGTACAGTTTGTATCGTTCCCTCTTCATTTATAAAAAATTGCATTGACATGATATAAAGGATGGAAATCATAAATTATATTATAGTCAAATTTGACTAAAAGGTAAATGTTTTCTTAAGCCAAAGTATTTTATTATATTGACGAAAAGAGAGAGTAAGAGTTTATTTTTTTATGTAGTTACGGAAGGAAATTGTAAAAAAATATTTAATTAAAGAATAACCTGTGTCAACCTATTAAAAATGGTTTTTTCTTTATATTGTCGAATAGGATAAAAGGAAAAGAAAAATTTAAAATGGTTTGTAACAAGCTCAATATTTTTTCTTAGTGTAGTTTATTGCATCGAGAGGCAGAATAAAGT
>NZ_JBFUIN010000677.1:0-1658 GCF_056401855.1 Bacillus sp. P4_D3 | reverse complement strand
AAAAATACTATTTTAAATCCAAACATTTGATCAAGAAAGCCCCCGATTAGCGGGCCTATCGCTGGTGTAAAAGCAATGACTGCCGAAATTTGAGCAAACATGACGTGACGCTTATGCCCATCTACACTTTCACGAAGAATCGTTTGTGTAACAACTGATCCCGCACTTGCCCCAAACGCTTGAATAAAACGACTTAGTAATAAAAATTCAATGGAACTTGCAATAAAGCATAAGAAACTCCCTACACCATATACTACAATTCCAAGTAACATTGCTGGGCGACGACCAATTATATCTGATAACCATCCAAGAAAAAATACACCTAAAGCAAATCCAGCAAAATAAACACTAAGCGTTAACTGTACCTCATTATTACTTACGTGCAACGCCTTTGAAATATCCGGTAAAGACGGTGTGTAAATTGTTTCACTAATTTGTGGAAATGCCACAAGAATAATCATTAACCAAAGTGATGGTACCGAGACTTTTTTCATTTTTCATACCCTCCTATAACTTTGAAAATCTCAGAAATGAATAGACTTTCCTTAGCTACGGAACAGGAGGGGCCATTATAGAAATTCGATCATAAAACAACAAAGAAAACACCTCAATTACGCATGTTAATACTTATAGGAGGGTAATATTAACATTGATTTTACAATATAGTCTTTCAATTATATGATAGGTTGTATTTGTTTTCTAGTGTTCATGATCTGAATATTTGTTAGTACACGAATGTCCTTTCAATTCTCTCGGAAAATTAATACGATTTAAAAAGCGCAACTAAACAACTGAAACGCCCCTTCAATTGTTAAAATCAGTCTCACAATTGAAGGGGCGTTTTTTTATTGCTAAATTTTCACTGATTGTTCTTCTTGATAGATAATTTCACCATCAATAATAGTTGTTTCTACTTTTAAATCTTTAATTTGGTTTGGATCGACACTTAAAATGCTGTCATTTAATATCACTAAATCCGCCAACTTTCCGGCCTCTATGCTTCCTTTTATCTCTTCTTCAAAACTCGCATAAGCACCATTCCATGTGTATAGTTTAATAGCTTCCATTACGCTTATAGATTGATTAGCACCAACCTCTATTCCAGACTTGGTTTTTCTATTGACAGCAACATGAATTCCTAATAAAGGATTATAGTCAGTAACTGGTGCATCCGATCCACCTGCTGCAATGATGCCACGATCAATAAAATCACGAGCAGCGTACATGTGATTCACACGATCACCATAGTGCTCTACATATATCTCTCCGAATTCATATGGAAATGGAGGATTTGGAATAGGAATCATCTCGAGTTTTTTCATTCTCTCTTGTAAATCTGGTGAAGAAATTCCCGCGTGCTCGATTCGATGACGGTGATTTTTTCTTGGTGATTCCTCTAGCGCCCTTTCTACACAATTTAAATACATTTCAATAGCTTTATCACCTTGTGCATGTACAGTGATTTGATAACCTTTTTTATGCGCTTCACCTAAAACCCGGTAAATTTCTTCCTCACTATAATAAAGAATGCCATAATTGGTAGGGTCACTCGAGTAAGACTTACGGGTTGCAATTGTAGGCCCGGTGCTACTTCCATCTGTAAATAATTTAGCTGGTCCGACTTTGAATCTCTCATCTCCGGTACCAGTTACCACACC
>NZ_JBFUIN010000676.1:0-1659 GCF_056401855.1 Bacillus sp. P4_D3 | reverse complement strand
GGGGCGAGCAGAAATGAAATACGTAAAAGCTGCGACTGTTTTACCAGAAAGTTTAATTGCTGAAATTCAAAAGTATATACAAGGTGAAACAATTTACATTCCAAAACAAGAAACAAAACATTATAAATGGGGTACACGATCTGGCGGAAGAAAACAACTGGATGAAAGAAATAAAGCAATTAAAGACGCTTTTAAAAGTGGAATTGCAATTCATCAATTAGCAGAAGAATATTTTCTTTCCGGAGAAACGATTAAAAAGATTGTGTATTCTAAATAAACAAAAGTAAAAGAGTCTGATTCGAATATTATTTTGAATCAGACTCTTTTTACTTTGTATGTATTGAATATGGATGGGCATGATAATATCAAAAATGCAACGTCTATGTATTAAACAGAATACATAGAGTGCGGGTTAAAGCAGAAAGGTGAATAACTATGAATCATCTTGGACAAATAACGATAGAGCTTTTAGTTGGTTTTTTTGTTCTATTAATTGCTACAAAAATATTAGGGAAAACACAAATATCTCAGCTAACGCCTTTTGATTTTATTTCTGCTATCGTTCTTGGTGAGCTTGTTGGAAATTCAATATATGATCCTAAAATTAAAGTGTGGTCTATTTTATATTCAGTATTTGTTTGGGTCATATTAATTTACACAATAGAAGTGATAACACAAAAAATAAGAGGAACAAGAAGGTTTTTTGAAGGATACCCTTCTATTATCATTCGTAATGGGCATATTGACCGAGAGCAATTAAGTGCAAATCATTTGGACATCAACCAATTACAGCAAATGCTAAGACAACAAAAAGATATTTTTTCAATCCGAGAAGTTGAATATATGATATTGGAACCTAACGGAAACATAAGCGTTCTGAAAAAAAGTAAATATGAAACTCCCAATATAAATGATTTAAGTTTAAAACATAAGCCAGTATACTTACCCATTTCATTAATTAGTGACGGAAAAGTAGTTAAGGATAATTTGAGAGAAGCAGGTTTTGATGAGGGATGGCTTTATAAGCAAATTAAGCAAAAAGGGATTACTAAATTTGAGGATGTATTATATGCGGAATGGAAAACAGATGATGGATTTTTTTGTCAGGAGATGAAAAGATTAAAATAGTAATAAAAAAACAATTCCTAGAGGCATGTCTATGCAATGTTCATTTCTAAATTATCTTTTACATATCAAAAAACTGAATCATTGTATACAATAAAGTGAAACTATAATCAGTGGGGGTTTTGTTCATCCCCCACTGATTATTAGTTGAACCAATCGGGCGTTTACGGGCAGTCGATCTCCCGCCTAACTTCTTTGCTCCAGCTGAATTTTAAGGTGGGAGTCTTACTGCCCGTTAATGCGGGGTAAAACTAGATCAACAATTTGTATGGAGTGATAAAGATGGAAGCTTTTATTAGAAGTGATCAATATAATTTTATAAAGTCACAAGCTTATATTTTAGCAAATGGACATGCGACGGCAAATGATAGAGGAGTAATTCAAGCGTTAAAATCACTTGCAATTGAAAAGATAATACATGTATTTGAGAATTTAACGGATGAACAGAAAGAGTTAATTGATACGGTATTAACAGTTGAAAATAGAGAAGATGCAGAATCRTTTTTACTGAAAATAAATCCGTATGTAATACCG
>NZ_JBFUIN010000675.1:0-1664 GCF_056401855.1 Bacillus sp. P4_D3 | reverse complement strand
GAGTATATTCAGCACATGATGAAAGATATTATTGGATTGCCTGAAGAAGCATATCTCATCTGTTGAGCTTCTTCAGGCAATCCAATAATATCTTTCATCATGTGCTGAATATACTCTGCATCATAGTGCATATCTTTAATGGTTCTTGAAAGAACAATGACAAAATGACTTGCTGTTGAAAGCTGCCCACCTGCTCCCCATGAATATGGTAATAGTTTTTCTCTTAATTCTTTATTTTGAACCACAATAAATTTCCAAGGCTCATATCCAAAAGAAGAAGGAGATAATCTTCCTGTTTCTAAAATAAACTCAAAATCATCTTCTGAAATTTTCTTCATAGGATCAAACTCTTTACACGCATGTCTAAAGTTAAAAGCTTCCATAATTTTTTGTTTTGTGTTAGTCATAAAAGTTCCTCTTTTCATTAATTTATTACTTAACTAAATTATATTTTTTAAGTAACAATGTTACAAGTACGCACATTTTTGTGCTATAGTATCAAAAAAGATACTATTGTTAAGGGAGAGTCTTTTTATGATTAGTTCAAAAGAAGATGATGTAAATTATCCATTTTTAAATAAATATTCTTGTCCAGTAGAAGCTATCGTCGAGGTTATTGGCGGGAAATGGAAAGGGGTTATTCTTTATCATTTGTTAGATGGTAAAAAACGATTTAATGAATTAAAAAGATTAAAACCTAATATCACCCAAAGAATGTTAACACTTCAACTTAGAGAACTTGAAGCAGATGGCATCGTACATCGGGAGGTATATCGTGAAGTGCCCCCTAAAGTAGAATATTCGTTAACTGAACTTGGTGAGTCACTACGTCCAATTATCCTTTTAATGATGGAATGGGCAACTAATAATATGGAGCAGGTTTTGGAGAGTAGAAATAACACTAAATAATATTTAAAACCTGTACTTAACCATTACAAACAACTCAAAAAAGATTGCCTCTTAAGATACAGGCAATCTTTTTTTCTTTTTTTAAATATGAAATTTATGTTTTTGCARCCTATCTCCATCAAAGAGCTATTTTTGTTTTGTCATTTTCCGCTATAAAACATATACAGTTTCATATGGTAACGATCAAAAAGACATTCCATCCTGTGCAATCTACATCATGTAATACGATTGTGATGGATAATACGAATGTAATGAATAAAACGATTGTGATGGGTAATAACTATGTTGCATTTGTTGCGCTTGTAATGCTTGTTGCTGTGCTTGTATATGAATAGTACTTTGCGCAGGCCCTTGCCCTCCTAAAGGACGCATTTGCGTTTCATTGTAAAAATAATTACAGAGCATGCTTTATTCACCTCACCTCTGTAAATATTTTTGTATTCCATCTTTCATACTATGAATATTGAATGAAAAGGGATTATTCATTAAACTTTTCACCTTGCAATTCCTAAATCTCTTTCTATATCAAATAACGTTTTTGTTCAGTTTTCACTTTCATAATTCGATATGCAATATTTCATATTTCATTATCGTAATATCACTTTATTCCCTGTACTTCGTTGGAACCCTATTGATTTCAAGCGTTATATCAACATTTGTAATTTAATTCCTTATTTTAATCCTCTGATTTCACCCTTAAACACTATATTCAAATAATTATATTGGATTTTTTTGCTCTACACATATATATAAAT
>NZ_JBFUIN010000674.1:0-1671 GCF_056401855.1 Bacillus sp. P4_D3 | reverse complement strand
TCGTCAAAATAATCATTTCTTTCAATCATGTTATATCCATCAAAACCGATGTTATCTAATGTATGAAAAAACAAGTCGAAATCTACTTCACCATTGCCTGCTGCGACTTCTATATACTTACTTGAACTATCGCTTTTCAATTCTTTACAATCTTTAATATGCGTTTGTACTATATAATTTTTTAATAGCAATAAACTTTCTATCGGATTTTCATTTACATCACTTATTAAATTTGCTGGGTCAAAGTTAACAGCTAGTCCTTTTGAGTTTGTAGTTTCTAAAAATCTTTTTAACACTATTGCTTTTTCAGATCCCGTCTCAATAGCGAAGACTCCCCCGAATTTGAATGCTAAATTCCCTATTTCGTAACAGATTTGTTCCATTTTATTATAGTACTCACTTTTTTCATCATTTGGAATTCCCCCAATATGAGCTGTTATTATCCTTGCTCCCAGCTCTAACCCTCTGTCAGTAATATATTTAAACCGTTCTATTGCACTGTCAACTTCCATTCCTACAATTCCGTTTTCTCCAAAATTAATCGCTAATGATGGGACTTTAATCCCATTAAAAGATAAGCTATCCTTTAAAGTAATCCATTCTAACTTCGAAATATTAGCTAAATTGAAATTCTCATTCATAGCATATAGTTGAATATATTCTAAATCCCATTCTCTCGCCTTTCTTATTCCTTCGTTTACTTCAATATGTTTCGTATTTAAAAACATTCCTAATTTCCTAGCCATACATGTACCTTCTTTTTATTATTTCATATCATGTTAATATTCGACTTTTTTTATGTTACTTCCTTGTACAAACTAAACTAGAAATGCTACACCTTTATCAATATTCCCTGTAGAATCGTTAATATTTTTAAAGTTACGATAGATGAAATTTTAATAATCGTTAATAAAATTTCATCTATTATTCCACAAAAAAAAGACGTAACTACGCATAGTTACGTCTTTCCATTCATTTATCTAGGCTTTTTCTTACCAGTAAAAGCTGGTTTCTTTTTCTTTGGTGCTGGTGGTTTCGATTCTACAAATGTTCCTTTGAACATTTCTTGTTTCGTAAACACGATACCTAATTTTTTCGCAAATTGAAGTAATTTACGCTCTTCTTGTTCTGTTACAAGAGAAACGACTGTTCCTTCTTTACCCATACGTCCTGTACGTCCAGAGCGGTGAATATATTGGTCTACTGTATCTGGTAATTCTAAGTGAATTACGTGTGTTAAATCATCGATATCTAATCCACGTGCTGCAATATCAGTAGCAAGTAGAATCTCTAATTTCCCGCTGCGGAAAGCGCGCATCGTTACTTCACGCTCTTGTTTGCTTGCCTCTGCATGAAGAGCTGCCGCTTTCATTTTACGGAATTTTAGTTTTTGAGTAATTTCATCTAAACGGAATGGATCATTTAAGAAGGCAACTGCTTTTACATTTCCCATATGCATAACTCTTCTAATATAATCATTTTTTTCACGACGTTCACAAACGATATACGTATGTTCAACTAGGCTCTGTGCCTCTGAGCGTGTTACACGTACTAATTGTGGTTCAACTGTCAAATCACGTGCCGCATCTTCTGCAGCTTTTGTTATTGTCGCCGAGCAGAATACTAATTGACGATCACGCATCGTTGATTTAATTACATCAAGTACAGCAC
>NZ_JBFUIN010000673.1:0-1672 GCF_056401855.1 Bacillus sp. P4_D3 | reverse complement strand
GCTCCTAACCGTTACTTTATTATGGAAGAACATATTTTCACATGTATTACAAATGAAGGTGAACAAGCAGTCACTAAACTTGCTAGTCAAATGTACGGGGAGTTTTATTACGCTTTATTATTAAATTTATTTCATAAAGTTGTTTTATTAAAGATGGCAAACGCTTATGCCGAGTTAAATATTGAACAAGATACAAATGAAATAGAGAAATTAATTTATTCAATAAATTCGTTTACAGCTAATTATTTTTCTTTAGAATTAGTATCCCAATCACAAAGTGAAGATATTTTCTTTCGTCTAAGAAAACTTTTTAACATTGAAGTACTGTACACGAACGCGAAACAAAATCTCGATAGTTTATTTAAATATCAAGAAAATGTTGCTTCAAAAAAAGATAGCCTCTTATTATTAATTTTAACGCTCTACTCTGTTGTAGGCCAAATGTTAGGGTTTACTATGATTGATCTTTTAAGAAACACCGATTCAAACAAAATATCATCGCCTTTTGAATTTTTTGCTCTATTAATAGCGATTAGTGGCATAGTCATTTCACTTATTTTAGGTATACAAAGTTTATACCAATGGAGTGTACAACATAAACGAAGAAAAGCATGGGTAAAACAAACTGTACTTTCTGCTGTGAAAGAGAAGGATAGTACAAAGTAACTAAAAAACAGATGGCAGCACGATGCTACCATCTGTTTTCTATTATGCTTACTTACCTGCTTCGATTTTTTCTAATGTAGCAGCTACTTGCTCTTCTGTTAATTCGTGTTGCACGATATAACGATTACGTGGGTGTACACGACATTCATGAGAACATGCACGTAAATGTTTTGCTTCACTTTCTTGAGAACATAAAATTTTCTTGTTACATTCAGGGTTTGCACAGTTTACATAGCGCTCACAAGGTTCACCTGTAAAGTGATCTTTACCAACGATAACATGTTCTTTTTGGTTTACTGGTACAGCGATACGCTCATCAAATACGTAACATTGACCATCCCAAAGTTCACCTTGTACTTCTGGATCTTTTCCGTACGTTACAATTCCGCCATGAAGCTGGCTTACATCTTCATAACCTTCACGAACTAACCAACCTGAGAATTTCTCACAACGAATTCCACCTGTACAGTACGTTAAAATCTTTTTACCCTCAAGTGTTTCTTTATTTTCTCTAATCCAATCTGGTAATTCACGGAATGATTCAATATCTGGTTTAATCGCACCTTTGAAGTGTCCTAAATCAAATTCATAATCATTTCGTGCATCAATGATAACTGTATCTTCTTGTTTCATTGCCTCATAAAAATCTTTTGGTTCTAAATACTTCCCAGTAATTTCTTTCGGGTTAATGTCGTCTTCTAGACGAAGTGTAACTAACTCTGAACGAGGACGTACGTGCATTTTCTTGAATGCATGTTCATCCGCCTCATCAATTTTAAATACGATTCCAGCAAAACGTGGATCATTATTCATCGCTTCCACGTATTTTTCTGTTTGTTCAACAGTTCCAGAACAAGTTCCGTTAATTCCTTCTGTCGCTACAAGAATTCTTCCTTTTAACTCAAGTGATTTACAAAATTCTAAATGCTGTTCAGCAAATCCTTCTGGATTTTCAATTGTTGTGTACATGTAATACAGTAATACTCTATATGGTTTTGTAGTTGCC
>NZ_JBFUIN010000672.1:0-1675 GCF_056401855.1 Bacillus sp. P4_D3 | reverse complement strand
CCCTTAATATTCATAAATCTTATTTTTTAACAAGTTGTTTCGTTACAAAACCCGTTGTATAAATACCACTTTTGAACACATCATCTTCCAATACTTGTAGTAGCATTTGTGTATTCGTTTTAATACCTTCTACTTTTAACTCTTGCAGCGCATCCTGTAATTTTGAAATCGCTTCTTCACGAGTTTCGCCATGAGCGATTACTTTCGCAATCATTGGATCATAGAAAGGTGTAATCGTTACTTGATTCTCCAAAAAGTGATCAATACGTACATTTGTCGGTAACGTTAGATCTGTAATTTTCCCAGGTGATGGGAAGAATGTTTTCGGATCTTCTGCATAAATACGAGCCTCGATGGCATGACCACTACGTTTTACATCATCTTGTGTAAATGATAGCTTCTCACCATATGCGATAAGTAGTTGTTGTTCAACTAGATCTAACCCAGTAATTTCTTCTGTAACTGGATGTTCTACTTGTAATCTCGTATTCATCTCTAAGAAATAAAAGTTCTTTTGATCATCTACAAGAAACTCCACTGTGCCAGCATTTGTATAACCAAGAGCTTTAGCAGCTTGTACAGCAACTTCTCCCATAGCCTTTCGTGTACCTTCATCTAAAAATGGTGAAGGCGCTTCTTCAATTACTTTTTGATTTCGGCGCTGCACTGAACATTCACGTTCCCATAAATACACTGTATTACCATGTGTATCTGCTAAAAGCTGAATTTCAATATGGTGTGCATCTGCTATATAGCGCTCTAAATACATTTCTCCGTTACCAAAGAAATTTTGCGCTCTTGTTTTATTACTTTCAAATGCTTTGGTGAGCGTTTGCTCAGTTTCCATCAACTGCATTCCAATGCCTCCGCCGCCCGCGGATGCCTTAAGCATTAATGGATAACCAATTTGTTTTGCAATTTCAATTGCTTCTTCAGCAGTTTCAATATTTGTAGTAATGCCTGGAACTACTGGCACATCTGCTGCTTGCATCGCTATACGTGACTCAATTTTACTTCCCATCTTAGTAATGATTTCTTCTGAAGGACCGATAAATACGATTCCTTCTTCTTTACAGCGAATCGGAAAAGATGGATTCTCTGATAATAATCCGTACCCCGGATGGATTGCTTCAGCATTTGTCTTCTTAGCTATTTCAATAATTTTTTCAAGGTTTAAATAGCTTTCTTGGACACGTGGACCGCCTACTAAGTAAGCTTCATTTGCCAATTTTACATGAAGGGCATTTTCATCAGCCTCAGAATAAATAGCAACGGTACGAATGCCAAGTTTTTGACAAGTTTTCATAATGCGAACTGCGATTTCCCCGCGATTAGCAATTAATATTTTTTGAAACATAGTGACTCCTCCTTTTTATCTACATCCTAAATGTCTTGCAATTACGAGACGTTGAATTTCAGAAGTTCCTTCACCAATTTCTAACAGTTTTGCATCACGAATATATCGTTCAACTTCATATTCACGCATATAGCCATATCCACCATGAATTTGTACCGCATGATTCGCGATACGACTAGCTGCTTCAGATGCAAACAACTTTGCCATAGCCGCTTCTTTACCGAAAGGTTTATCGTTATCTTTTAACCAAGCTGCTTTATGTACTAAATTACGCGCTAATTCCACTTCAGTCGCCATATCAGCTAATTTAAATTGAAT
>NZ_JBFUIN010000671.1:0-1677 GCF_056401855.1 Bacillus sp. P4_D3 | reverse complement strand
TTCATAATTGTCCCTTTCGTACTTCCTACATCGGTAACAATAACATCTTCTCGTAAATGAAATGATGCAAGTTTGTGTAATAACTTTTTCGTTTCTTCAACTGGAGAGGCAAAAACAATTAAATGTGCCTCCTCACATGCACGCTGTAAATCTACTGCTACTTCATCAACTACATGTAATTCTTTTGCGCGCTCTACTTGCTCTTTAAATATGTCATAGCCGGTAATCGTTACATCGTGCTCTTTTTTTATCGCTAATGCAAGTGAGCCTCCTATTAATCCTGTTCCAATTAATACTACCTTTTTACACATTTGCCTCATCTCGAGACTTACTTTTTTTATTTTCAAAGTGTTGTTTTAACACTGAAATCACTCCCTCATTTTGTTCCCTTGTTCCAATTGTAATGCGCACGCCATTTGGAAACGGACGAATAATAAAACCAGCGTGCGCGCAAGATTCATAAATTTCTCCAGCATCATCTACTGGTAAGAAGATAAAGTTCGTTTGCGACGGATAAAACGGGATTTCATTTTCTGTACAAAAACTTTCGTACTGGTGTAATCCCTCTTTATTAACACGTACTATTTCCTCAATAAACGCTTCATCACTAAAGGCAATCGTTGCCGCTTTTTGCGCTAATGAAGATACGTTAAATGGCAAACGGACAACATTTAATTTCTCAATTAACTCTTCCTGTCCAATTGCATATCCGACGCGGAAAGAAGCTAATCCGTATGCTTTAGAAAATGTTCTAAGTACAAGAATGTTTTTATGCTTTTCCAGAAGTGGTAATATCTCTGGAAAATCTTTTGCTGTTACGTATTCATAGTACGCTTCATCAATGACAATTAACGTATTTTCACTAATACCTTCAATAAATTGAGTCAATTTTTGCTCATTAACATATGTGCCTGTCGGATTATTCGGATTACAAATCCAAACGATTTTTGTATGTTCATCAATTGCTGAAGAAACTTCGTCTAGATCATATACACCGTTATTTAAAGGAACTTCTTTCACTTTACATCCTTCAATAACCGCATGATGACGATATTGAGGGAATGTTGCACCAGCAGTAACAATGTTATCTCCTGCTCTGAGCACTGCACGGCTTATAATTTGAATGACTTCATCGAGCCCACTACCACAAAGCACTTGTTCCATTTTCACTTGTAATTTCTCTACAATCGTTTGACGGAGCGTTGTAGCTCCGCCATCTGGATACAATGCATGTTCCTGCCACGATTTTTGTAATTCTCCTAAAACACGAGGTGAACAGCCAAATGGATTTTCATTTGATGCTAACTTAACAAATGAATGATTCCCGTATACTTCTTTCATTTGCTCTGGTGATTTACCTGGTTTATACGGTTGTAATGATGATAGTTGATCTTTTACTCGCATGTTAACCCCGCCTTTTCATTAAAATTCTTTTGCGTATTTGTTATGTTGCGTAATGTTTTGCTTTAGTAATTCCATGCGGTCTTTTCCGAATTGTTCGACTAGTGCATCTGCAAGTTCCCACGCAACAACAGCTTCAGCTACAACACCTGCTGCAGGTACTGCACAGCTATCAGATCTTTCAATACTCGCTTGGAACGCTTCTTTCGTATCAATATCTACGCTTGCTAACGGTTTATATAATGTAGGAATTGGCTTCATTACACCTCTTACTAC
>NZ_JBFUIN010000670.1:0-1678 GCF_056401855.1 Bacillus sp. P4_D3 | reverse complement strand
GTCTTTTACCTCTGGCTTCTCGAACACATTCGGTTCTTCTGTTACCTTTGGCTCTTCCGGTTTTAATGATTCTTCGATTTCTTCTGTTGTTTCTTCTTTATTTTCTTCTTCGATCGGTTTTACCAAAATCTCCGGCTTCTCTTTTACCTCTGGTTTCTCTAGAACATTCGGTTCTTCTGTTACCTTTGGCTCTTCCGGTTTTAATGATTCTTCGATTTCTTCTGTTGTYTCTTCTTTATTTTCTTCTTCGATCGGTTTTACCAAAATCTCCGGCTTGTCTTTTACCTCTGGCTTCTCGAACACATTCGGTTCTTCTGTTACCTTTGGCTCTTCCGGTTTTAATGATTCTTCGATTTCTTCTGTTGTTTCTTCTTTATTTTGCTCTTCTTCTGGTGTTACTAAGATCTCCGGTTTGTCTGTTACCTCTGGCTTCTCTAACACATTTGGTTCCTCTGTCACCTTTGGTGTTTCCGGTTTTACTGGCTCTTCTATTTCTATTGTTGTTTCTTCTTTATTTTGCTCTTCTTCTGGTGTTACTAAGATCTCCGGTTTGTCTGTTACCTCTGGCTTCTCTAACACATTTGATTCCTCTGTCACCTTTGGTATTTCCGGTTTTACTGGCTCTTCTATTTCTATTGTTGTTTCTTCTTTATTTTGCTCTTCTTCTGGTGTTACTAAGATTTCCGGTTTGTCTGTTACCTCTGGCTTCTCTAACACATTTGGTTCCTCTGTCACCTTCGGCTCTTCCGGTTTTTCTTCTGTTAACTCTTCTGTTGTTTCTTCTTTATTTTGCTCTTCTTCTGGTGTTACTAAGATTTCCGGTTTGTCTGTTACCTCTGGTTTCTCTAACACATTTGGTTCTTCTGTTACCTTCGGTGTTTCCGGTTTTTCTTCTGTTAACTCTTCTGTTGTTTCTTCTTTATTTTGCTCTTCCTCTGGTGTTACTAAGATTTCCGGTTTGTCTGTTACCTCTGGTTTCTCTAACACATTCGGTTCTTCTGTTACCTTCGGCTCTTCCGGTTTTTCTTCTGTTAACTCTTCT
Source organism: Bacillus sp. P4_D3 (assembly GCF_056401855.1). Classification (NCBI taxonomy): domain Bacteria; kingdom Bacillati; phylum Bacillota; class Bacilli; order Caryophanales; family Bacillaceae; genus Bacillus; species Bacillus sp. P4_D3. The sequence goes on along the minus strand of NZ_JBFUIN010000670.1, from coordinate 636 downwards.
GTTGTTTCTTCTTCCACTTGTTCTTCTTCTGGTTTTACCCAGATTTCCGGTTTGTCCGTTACCTCTGGCTTCTCTAGCTTATTCGGCTCTTCTGTCACCTTTGGCTCTTCCGGTTTTTCTTCTTTTAACTCTTCTGTTGTTTCTTCTTCCACTTGTTCTTMTTCTGGTTTTACCCAGATTTCCGGCTTGTCTTTTACCTCTGGCTTCTCTAGAACATTCGGCTCCTCTGTCACCTTTGGCTCTTCCGGTTTAGTTGTGGCTTCCAGTTCTTCTAGTGTTTCTTCTTTACCTTGCTCTTCTACTTCTGTTGCTTCCTGGATCTTTATATTTGTAATATCATATCCGTTAACTTTCGATTGATATCCTGATACTGGATGCTCTTTTACTGTATACGTATAGGCATTACCGTCATTATCATATGCAGGTATATTTGCAAATGTATAATTCCAATTGTTTGCTGCTGTTACGTCTTGTGTCTGGATTACGTCACCATTTTTCAGTAAGTCTACTTGAATCGTGCTCGGACGATCTGTTGCATTGTTATCATTCCAGGTCTTCGTTCCTGAAATGGATGTCGTTTTCACCTTATTCGGAACCATCAACTTTGTTTTCACCTTATTCGGAATCATCAACTTT
>NZ_JBFUIN010000669.1:0-1680 GCF_056401855.1 Bacillus sp. P4_D3 | reverse complement strand
TACGTAATCAGCGTCAACTTTCTTTTCTTCACCACCAATTTCGTAGGTAACAATTACACCATTTTCAACTTCTTCAACACCTTTAGCGGATGCATCTACTATTACTGTAACACCTTTGTTTATAAGGTCTTCTTTCACAATTTGAGTCATTTGTTTATCGAAGCCAGTTAAAATATCTTTACCTCCTTCAATAATTGTTACTATAGAACCGAGGGAAGCGTAAGCAGAGCCCAATTCAGTACCAATGTAACCACCACCGATTACAACCAATTTACTTGGAACTTCAGTTAAACTAAGTACACCTGTAGAGTTAATCACACGTTTTGTAAATTTAAATGTTGGAATTTCAACTGGGCGTGATCCAGTAGCTATAATTGCATTTTTAAATGTATATGTTTGAGCTGCATCTTTATTGGTTACTCGTATAGTGTTAGCATCCATGAAATAAGCTTCACCTTTTATCACTTCTACTTTATTGCTTTTTAATAACCCTTCTACACCACCTACTAATTTCTTTACAACGTTGTTTTTAAATTCTTGTACTTTTGCAAAATCAACATTTACACCAGAAGAAAAAATACCCATATTTTCTGAATGCTTTGTTTCCTCAAAACAATGACCTACAGAAATAAGTGCCTTAGATGGAATGCAGCCGACGTTAGCACATACGACGCCACCAAGATTCTCTCTTTCTATAATTGCCACTTGTTTCMCTAATTGTGAAGCTCTTATTGCAGCAACATATCCTCCAGGTCCAGAGCCAATTACGATTGTTTCTATTTCTCTCATATCCTTTTTCACACTCCTCCAAAAATTAGAAACAGGTAGGCCGAAATCGTTCATACTCTACACATTTTTCAATTTACTATTTTGTATTAGTACCATTCTTCTCTCATCCGTTTTTTCATAGTTCCGTTATGGAATTTCTATTAAGTGATCACCCCCCCAAAATAAGAAACCGAACAGTCTCTTTTCAGCGATAAAAATTACGGCTTACTTGGCCGTAATTTGTTTTTCCAATTCATCTAAAAGTCGTGACGATATTGTATCAATATAGACTGTATCTTGGTATAAGCGTGACAAGGCAAGTGCTCCTTCAAGAGAAGAAATCCAGATGATAGCAATCTGCTTTGCTTGAGTATCTGATCTTAACTCCCCTTGCTCAATTCCATTCGTAATAATCTTTTCAATCATTCCAAGTAATTGATTCATCGCTATCTGTGCTTGTTCTGCCATAAGTGGGTGGGAATCATCTGCTTCTAACGTTACATTCATGATTGGACAGCCTCCTGGAAGAGGATCATTATGAACGAGAGATGTAAAAACTGAAATAAAAGTTTTTAACTTATCCAACGTATTGGATTCTTTTTTTATCTCTTCGGCATAACGCACTCCCATTTGTGAAGTTGCGTGCTGAAAGGCTTGAACAGCCAAGTCATCTTTATTTTTGAAGTGACGATAAATACCACCCTTCTCTAGCCCAGTCTCTCGCATAATATCAGAAATTGAAGAACCACTATACCCCTTTACATTAAACAGAGCAGAGGAACGATCAAGAATCATTCTTTTTGTTAATTCACCTTTACGCATTGTGTCCTCCTAAAAGAAAACATTTGGTCTCTTTTTAGTATATGACAAACCGAAAAGAATTAGCAAGAAAAATAACGGAGAGAATCAATG
>NZ_JBFUIN010000668.1:0-1684 GCF_056401855.1 Bacillus sp. P4_D3 | reverse complement strand
TATAAAAGACCTTTCCACGATGCGTTTTCTACTAATCCCATCGCTCCAAAATATGTAGTCGGAAAATAATTTGTCATTTGAACGAAAAGAGAGGATTGATTATTTACAAGGTAGTCCGCAGCTGTGTCTCCAGAAAACGCACTTTTATTTCTCCACTGCATAAATACATTAATCCCTACGATAAACAGTATACTTACGATTCCGATAAATATATTTCCCCGGTCTTTATTTTTCGCTATATTCGTATACCTCATAATAATTGTCATAATCAATGAAGCTAAAACTAACGGAAGGATCGGGAAGAATAAGTAAATGACAATCATATATAGGTAGTATGTAATAAACGCACCACTCTTTAAACCGTAAGTAATAAAGATAGGCCATAAAATAAACGAACTCATTACGTATTGTGTAATTAATACTGTAAAAAACTTCGCTGAAATAATTTGGGATGGTTTTAATGGTAATGGTAACAACATTTCAATGTCATTACTATAATAAAATACCGTCAAAATGTTCGTTATACTCATTAAAAATACCCATATACTCGCAATCGCTAGTCCCATTGCAATAATAATTCCTGGCTCCTGACCTATTTGTTTCATACCTTCATATATTCCATGCGTCATCGAACCAAATATTAAAAACCCAACAAATAAAATCGCTGCAAAGGAGAATAAATATGCCCATCGTTTCTTTTTATCAGTTATAAAATCTGCATAATTTAATTTCAATAATACCTTCGTTAACGTCCAAATTTTACTCATTACCCGTCATCTCCAAGAACATTTTTTCAAGTGATTCATTGGATTTAAAATGATCTCTCATTTCATTTAAATTCCCTTTAAACTGCAAATTCCCCTTATTAATAATAGCGACGCGGTCACATATTTTTTCCGCCACTTCTAATACGTGTGTAGAGAAAAATACAATCTTCCCTTTATCTGCATGTTCTCTCATCATTTCTTTCAAAATATATGCAGATTTCGGATCAAGCCCTGTTAACGGTTCATCTAAAATCCATACATCCGGCTCATGTATAAGCACACCAATAATAACAATCTTTTGCCTCATACCGTGTGAATAACTTTGAATTTGATCAGATAAAGCATTATAAAGATCAAACTTCTTCGCTAAAGACTCTATTCGTTCTTGCCTTACTTCCTTCGGCACTTCGTACATATCAGCCATAAAGTTTAAATATTCAATTCCTTTTAATCGTAAAAACATATCCGGGCTATCTGGAACATAGCCAAATGTTTTCTTCGCTTCCATCGGGTTTTTCATAATATCTTTACCATTGATTGTAATGGTCCCTTTGTCCACCCCATGAATACCAGTAATCATCTTAATTGTCGTTGATTYACCGGCACCATTCGGTCCTAAAAATCCGAATATTTCTCCGCTAGGTACAGATAAACTTAAATCTTTTACTGCGTAGTTAGATCCATTATAACTTTTTGACACATTCACAATTTCAATCATTACATCCAATCCTTTCCTTAATTACCAATTAACTATATTGATATTATAGCATACTTATATTTTCAGATTTTTACATTTTTCAGTTTTTTCAACCTTTAAAATAAATATAAACTCCTAATCCAACGATTAAAACAACGGCTAGTATAATATAAATCATCGTAAGTCGTTTAATATTTCCTTTTGTCGCTTTACTATAATT
>NZ_JBFUIN010000667.1:0-1687 GCF_056401855.1 Bacillus sp. P4_D3 | reverse complement strand
AGAACCGATATTTATGGGGGTAGCGAAACAAGGAGAGGAAATTGCGGTTGTATTTCTTCAAACAGAAGAGAAGATACAAATGATTGTTGCAACTTCTGAAATTTCGGAAGAGGATATAGCGGAACTTGCAAAGGAGTTAACGAAAGTATATCCGGATATTCCTGGTTTCATTGGTAATAAGAAAGTCATACAGAAGTTAGCTGAAGAGATTGCGATATTAGAACGGAAAAAAACTACACTTGGAATGGAACAAGGTGTATATGAATTAAAACGAGTAAAGAAGAAGTGGAGCGGAGATGGAATTTTTCGTGCAGTAAATAGTGATGAGCTGCCATTAATAGAACAGTGGATACATCAATTTTGTGAAGATGTGAAGCTTCCTACTACGAAAGAAGAGGCAAAACAAACTGCATATACACTAATAACTACTAACCGTCTATTTGGTCTGGAGGTGGGCGGAAAACTAGTCTCTGTAGCTGCAAAAACGAGACCGACTACAAATAATATAACAGTCAATTTCGTTTATACGCCGAAAGAGGAACGAAAAAAAGGATATGCATCTATTTGTGTAGCCGAACTTAGTCAACGTATGCTAGATGAAGGCTACAAAACAACGACATTATATACCGATCTAGCAAATCCAACTTCTAATAAAATTTATCAAGAAATTGGTTATGAGAAGATTATGGAGTCGGTACTTATATTTTTAGAGAAATAGAACAAAAAGGCGCGCTAATTTAGCGTGCCTTTTCGTTATTCATCAATTCGAATAACCTCGCCTTGCGGAAAGTCTTCAGTCTCTAGTAAGTTACGAATAGCTTTCGCAACATATTCAGGTGACAGTAGCTTTCCTTTTTCTTTTAATGCGGTGAAGCGGTCTAAGTTAATAAAGTCTTCCTTATTTGTTTCACGAATTTGTGCTTGCATATTTGTATCAACAACACCCGGTGCAAAAGCGACAGTTTTTACAGGATAGTCTTTCTCCACTTCTTCAGTAGCTACGCACTGTGTAAACATATTTATACCGGCTTTCGTTGTACAATAAGCTCCCCATCCGAAATAAGGATTTTTTCCTGCACCAGATGAAATATTTATAATGCGTTTATCTACTTTCCAGTCTTTCGTCTGTTTCATGAAAGTGGAAGTAAGGATCATCGGTGCAATTAAATTAATATGAACGTTCGTAATGAATTGTTCACTTTCTGATTTTTCGATGGGTTTTATTGGTGCAACTGTGCCTGCATTATTAATTAAATGAATCGATGAGACATTGTCTTTTTGAATAGATGAAAAGACTTCGTTAAAATGCGTTTCTAAATTATGTACATCTTGAAGATCTATGGAATGGAAAATACAATTGCTGTTGTTTTGCTCGGCGATTTTTGTAAGCTTTTTATTTTCTCTCCTAGAAATAGAGATAACGGTTGTATTTTCTTCTAACAATTGCACGGCGATTGCCTCACCTAAACCTTGTGAAGTTCCTGTTACGATAACGTAGCGCATAGTGTAGAAAACTCCTCTCATATGTGTGGGATTTTATTGGACAACGTACATTGTATAGTTTGTCTACATTTTATAGTATAGAGCACTTTTTACTATAAATGAAATGAGATGATTATGTGCCTTTTATGAATCGCTTTACAACAACAGTAACTGGTGCCGTCACGTTCACTGGGAACATGTTAGG
>NZ_JBFUIN010000666.1:0-1693 GCF_056401855.1 Bacillus sp. P4_D3 | reverse complement strand
TGCGTTGTTCTTGATAGTACGGAAGTGCATTTAATACTGAAATTGTAATGTCATCAACCGTTCTTTGTAGTGAAGGATTAATCGAGCGTTTATATGCTTGAATTGTATTTAATGCATCTGGATATCGATCATAGAAATACAATTTATAAAACGATAAGTCTGTCGGTTTTACAGTTTGCTGTGATTCTTGTCTCAAGAAATCTTTCACTTTCATTGTTGCAATATCAATATCTTCATTCGTAAGCTTTTTCGTTGTTTTTGCCATCACATGCACTTTTTTCTGCTTTTCTTTCGGTAACATTGAGAAAACTTGCTCTCTCGTACGTTGGCCCGCTGAACAGAAAAGTGTATTTAATGTATTTTGTTCTTTTTTCCCTTCTGTACGAATCCAGCGATAAAAGAGTGGGTGCTGCGTAAATTCTTGTAAAAACGGTGTTGATTTGTTCGATAATTTTTCAATAGAATCTTGCGCTCTCTTATATGGTTTCGTCCATGAAAAATAAAGTTTACGTCCGAAGTATACAACTAAAACAACGACAGTAAATGCGATTAAAAGTAATGACCCTAATAGTAATAATACTCCTTGAATGAAACTCATTTTTTCACCTCCTCTAATGATCTGTTATTTCCTTGGACGCTGAATGAGTTTCTGCTTCATCTCATCATTAAATGTGTCAAGTTCAATTACAAACTTCTTACTAGACTCAATAATACGCTCTGACGATTTCTCAGATGCTTCAATAGCAGCGAATACATTTTGGAATGATTCACGTAATTTATCCATGCTAATTGCAGGATTTTCTAGGAGTTTTGTTGTTTCTTCTGTATTTTGTTTTAATGCTTGAGAATTGCTTAATACCATTGATTCAATCGCTTCATTTGTCGCATTAACTGCATCAATTGTTTTACGTTGATTTGTTAATGCGAGCTGAATTGCAGCTGAAACCGTTACAACGTTTTGTGTCATCGTAATTGCATTGCGAATTGCTTCTGCTAGCTTTTCATTATTTTTCTTAATAATATCTACAGACGCGATAGATTGTAATAATACACTTTTTGCTTGTTGCATATTACGAGTACGCACAAGTATCTTTTCTAATGCATCATTTATTAACGGAATATCCCTTTGACGTTCTGGATTTTGTTTCTCAGCTTCCAGCATACCAGCAAGTTTTCTTCCTAAGTATACTTGTTTATCAAGAGCGTGAATTTTATCGTGTGATTGCTCTTTTAACATTTCAAGACCAACCGTATCCTCTTGCAAGTTATCACGGCCAATGAGAAGTGATCTTATAATCTCCTCGATTTGCTTATCTATAGATTGATATTTATGCACGTAATTTTCAAGCGGATTTTTCTTAAACACTTTAAACATAAGTTTCTTCATACCAGTTGCTTTTAATGAGTTTGGATCAAGTTCTGATACCACTTTTCGTAATTCTAACAATGTATTTGGAATTTCTTCATTCTTTCCATTCATCATCGCTGTCACAGGACGTTTTAAAGCTGATAGCGTTTGTCCTGCCGCTTGCTGCTCTTTATCCCCTAAGTCTCCAAGCTGCGACAATAATTTTGATAAATCTGTATTTTGCTCGCTATTTAACTTTTGTACATAAAGATCTGCYTCTTTATTCAGTTCTTCAAGTTCTGCATCTTTTATTACTGTATCAACTACTACTTCTACATTATTATA
>NZ_JBFUIN010000665.1:0-1695 GCF_056401855.1 Bacillus sp. P4_D3 | reverse complement strand
TACGTACACGTCTGTACATATGACAGTTCTGTTTCTATTCGAAAACAGCCCCAATTGATAAATGCAGAGAAATTTATCAATTTCGGCAACACTTCCTTTCCTCTAAGATCATAGACATCTCTGTGTCTCCTTTAGAATACTTATAAGCGTTGCAACCTCTATCTCACGTTTTAGGCGAGAGTGTATGATTTATGAAGTTGTTGGTAACATTTGTTTTATAATAATTTAAATTTTTCAGGGAATCAAGTGTTTTTTGTATTTTTTTGAAATTCTATCTTTTTATTAAATTAGTTTGTGAAAAATATAGCAAAATAAATTCGTTGCATGTACATTAAAAATATAGAGCATGGGAGGTGGAAGGATGGGGAAGAAAAAGCCTATTTATGTAGCAACAGAAATGAACACAAAAATGAAGAAATTATGGGAATATACGCAAGAGCCGGACTTACATACAAAGTGGGATGCCCGTTTTACGGAAATCTCGTATTTGGAGAAAAAAGAGGGGGAGCCGCAGAAGTTTTTATATAAAACGAAGATTGGTTTCGGGCTTGAAATAGCCGGAGAAGGGGAATCGATAGGTGAAATAAGAAAAGAAACTGGAGAGCGCATTTCCTCTTTGAAATTTTGGACAGACAATAAGCTATCACTTATACAAATAGGACGAGGCTATTGGAAGTATACCCCGAATGGAGAACATATTCATTTTGAAACGCAATATGATTATGATACAAGGTTTGGTCGTATAGGGAATGTGATAGATTCATATATTTTTCGTCCGCTATTAGGTTGGGCAACTGCATGGAGTTTTGATGCTTTAAAATTATGGTTAGAAAAGGGACTTCATCCTAAGTTGCTAATTAGAAGAACGATGACGTATTGGCTCGTTTGCTTTTTAGTTGCTTTCGTATGGTTATATCAAGGGATTGTACCGAAATTGATGTTTACTCATTCAGAAGAAGTAAAGATGCTTTCTGCGCTAATCGGATCGAATGATAGTAGTATTTTTATACTTAAAATAGTTGGATTTTTAGAAATAATATGGGGTGTTATGTGGCTATTGCCATTTCAAAAACGAAAGTTGTTTATATTGCATATTGTTATGTTAATAGGCTTAACTATAGTGGCAGGAGTTACGAATATCACAAGTTTTACAGAGCCGTTTAATCCGATTACATTAAATTTTCTTCTAATAGGGTTATCGATTGTCGGTTATATGAATAGCACTAATTTGCCGAGTGCAAAAAATTGTAAGAGGACGAGAAAGGGATAAGTATATGGTTAATATTTATGAAAGATTATTAGGGGATTCTTATAAAAGGCTTCATCCAAAATTGCAGGAACGATATGCGATAACAAAGGGAAATAGCTTTATTGGGGAAGGGGAAATGGATGAAATTTATGGAGGATCTTTTTTCGTTAAATTAATATTAAAAATCACATCGAAGTTCCGTATGTTTTTCTCTGAGCGAGGGCAAAAAGTTCCGTTTGTGATACATAATACCGCTGAGCGAGATGGACAGGGGAAAGAATTTGTACGGTGGAATCGTACTTTTTATTTTCATAATAAGAAAAGATATTTTAACGCTGTTATGAAGTTGGATGAAGTGAATAATGAAATTGTAGATTATTTTGGCGAACCGCATATACTCGTTTCTACGTTGAATTTTTATATTGATGAAAAAGGCGGGATGCATA
>NZ_JBFUIN010000664.1:0-1695 GCF_056401855.1 Bacillus sp. P4_D3 | reverse complement strand
GTGTAGCCCTTACGCTATATGCCATTCTCGTTTGGACGCAGCTTCCTGAAACTGCCCCACTTTTAAGCGACAATGAAAAAATGAAAGAAGTATATTCGCCAAAACAATTTATTTCGAAACATTATGCTGTGTTTGGACTTATGGTTTCTACGCTACCGATTAGTTTTTTCTACGCTCAAACCGAATCGAATTATCGTATATTCGCCGAAAGTGTATTTCCAAATTTTCTATTTGTACTCGTGTTTATCTCAACTTGTAAAGCAGTCATGGAAGTGCTTCTTCAAATTTTCCTTGTGAAATGGTCAGAACGATTTTCTATGCCTAAAATCATTATTATTTCCTATACTTGCTATACGTTAGCTGCGATTGGCTACGGCTATTCCACAACAATATGGTCATTATTCTTCACATTGCTCTTTTTAGTAATTGGGGAAAGTATCGCTTTGAATCACTTACTGCGATTCGTTTCACAAATGGCTCCAAGTCATAGTCGCGGATTATATTTTTCTATATACGGTATACATTGGGATATTTCAAGAACTTGCGGGCCTTTTGTAGGAGCATTGTTATTAAGCAAATTAAGCGGTAGTACTCTATTTTATATTTGTGCCTTCTTATTAATAATTGGCGGTATCATTCAATCTGTTTTTGTTCAATCGTTAGAAAGAAACAAAGCAAAAGAGCTGTCCCTATAGGAGCAGCTCTTTCATTTAACCCGCCATTTTATTAATACTATCCTCCGGTGAAAACACAGAAATATGATGTACTTTACCAGTTGAATTTGGAATAACGAATTTCAATTCAAACTGGTTATTTACTTTATAAACGTAGATTTTGTCATTACCATTTACTTTAATCGACGTCGGTTTTCCTAAAGCCTTTTCTATTTCTTGTAACGTAATCACCTTAAGTTCTGAATGGTAAGATCGCACGTCAAAAACTTGTGATCCTTTATTAAAGCCAAATGCAACATTTTTACTTGTAAAAGTCGCATACGTCCCGTTCCCTGCTTGATCAGTTTTATCTGCTTTTCCCCACGCTTTTTCTATTTCCTCGATATCACCTGTATGTGCTGCATATGGTACATTAGGTACTTTACCTTCTTTCGCTTGCTCAAATAAATCTTTTACATGGTTAATTGATTTTTGATTAAGCACTGTATTTTTCGAATTAGAATCTGCTGTAGGTTTTGCTGAATCTTGATCTTTTGGTTTTTCCATAGGTTCTTTCTCTGTTTTTGGAGCGGTGTCCTCATTCTTTTTACTGGTTTCTGACGTATCGCTCTTTTTTTCCGTACTATTTTCTGATGTTGAATTCGTTTGTTTCTTTTCCTCAGCGTTATTACACGCGGTTAAAACAGCTACACACGTTAAAGTTAGGAATAATATAAGCACTTTCATATATACTTTCATCATTTTCAGCCTCCCTCTTCAACATATTCACTTTTGCAACCATTCCATAACACTGTCCCTTAAATTATTTTTGGTCCATAAAGGAAGTACTTCGGTTTACGAAAGTTTTAAAAAGCTTGGAATTGTATTATTAATCCTCTTATTGATCTCCTTGTATACACTTTCTCACCTTAATTGTTATATCCTTCTTTTATTACTTGACATGCGCTGTCACAAAAGCTCATTTCAATTAATAAAACGACAGTTAGTGGTGTTGCAACTGAAACATAGCAGGAATAAACAG
>NZ_JBFUIN010000663.1:0-1696 GCF_056401855.1 Bacillus sp. P4_D3 | reverse complement strand
CCGTGTACATGAGCATGTGACTACACTTTTATATGACATGGTCGAATCAGACCGCTTTATACCGAGTGGATCAGAAGGACAGTCTTATCAATTAAATACATGGTTTTTAAAGAAAACGGATCCGGTTCATCCTGTCGCAGCACGTTTTATGCTGTATRAAATTCGTAAGCAGTTAGTAGAGAAGATGAATCGACTGCATGAAAATAATGAACAAAAGCGTAATTTAATTCAAAACTACGATAAGAAATTTAATGTGAGTAATATTGATGGAACGGTAACGGCTGTTCGCCGCGTTGAAATTGCCCAGCAACAAGGCTGGGTCGGCAAAATGTTTTATAATCAGCAACGTTTGTTCAAAAAAGAATTTGAAGATATCGTAACGCAATATGTCCACAAATTAAGTGAGTATCGTAAAGAAATGTTATTAGAACTCGTGTATCAATCGCTATACCAAGCAGCTGATAAAATGATCCAATATTGGGAAAGATTCTTTGATAATTTACACGAAACACGTGAAAATTTATTGTTTGAAATCCAAAAGCGAAGCAAGGAATTTGAGGGGAAAACGAACCCGACGAATGTATACGTATTAGCTGAAGAGAAATTGCAAGAAAAGATTTGGCAAGATATGCAGCAACATTTAAATTTAGGTGTATTACCGAAAGATATATCGGCTGAAATTTATATGAGCTTGTACGGGGAATATTGTCGTGATGCGAAAGCCGAAGAAATTCAGTCGAAAAAGGTGGAAGACTTCTATCGTGAACATATATTGAGTTATTGTTATGACGAACTTCAAGTGCGCTATCGTGACAAACTAGAGCTTAATATCGTTGAAGCATTGCGAAAAGAAGCAGATTTCAAGAAACGTGATCGTGATGAATACGTTCGTGAAAAAATTGAAGATCTTTTCCATTTAGCAAGTCCGTTCGTTCCGAAAGTTTCTCATCATAGAGAGTTACAATATTGGGGCGTACATCCTTCTTTAAAACAAGAATTGCAAGAAGAGTTATTGCAAGAAATGTTTAAAGAAAAAGATACGGTAAACGAGGCGTTTTCACCATTTGAAGTGATTTGTTATCGTGCTCATTACGGATTATCGCTACAAGATTTTCCTAAGCTTTCATCTGGACATATTGCGAATGGTTTTATGAACGATAAAGGTGATTATTTTCAATCGTATTATCGCCGCGTGAACAAATTAAATAGTAAAAAATCTAGTTTGACGCCGCATTTAGATAAATATTGGCACTTACCAGCCTTTATGCCAGACTTGAATGCAACGCAAACGAAGTTAGATTACGATAAATGTAATCGTGCTCTTCTATACGCGTATATGTATCGCTGGATTAGCTTAGTTGCTGTTGATGGGCAATTCGTGTATCAATATAACGGTGTCGGCCGTAGCTTTTTAATCCAGTCGATGGGGAAAAATATTTCAAGCGAAAGTTATAAGTTGCACAGAGCATTGCTTCATAATCCGTTTATTTATGAAAATATCTTGTCCAGGTTTGAAGAAGAGCAAGAAAAGGCAATGATACAAGGTGGACATTTATATACACATGCATTTGTATTAGGTGCTCAAGATATTAGATGGCTTCGTAAAGAGCATGTCCATAATATTTTAGATATGATTTTAATGTATGATCGTGAGGCAAAATATGACCCGACGTTAGAAGAAACATCTGACGATTTG
>NZ_JBFUIN010000662.1:0-1697 GCF_056401855.1 Bacillus sp. P4_D3 | reverse complement strand
TTGTACTGTAATCAAAAAATGTACTTTACTAGATCGATTTTCATGTGATTATGAAAAAGCTTTAAATCTGTAATTTTTGTTAACTCTTGACCGACTGTTATTTTCCCAACTGCTTGTGGGCCAAATATTAATATGAATTTCATTTGTTTTCCTCCGATTTTTCTCTATAAACAATTACATAAAACATATCCTAAAATTGAAAATAAGGCAGTCGATGTTGTGTCGATTGCCTTATTTTCATGAATAGTTCCTATATTATTCGTTTCGTACAGCTTCAAAAGTAATAATTTGGTCTGCATTTGACGGTTGCTTTTCATAAACATAGTCAGCAGAGCAAGTAATGTCAGTGAAACCTATACTTTCTAAAAGGAGTTTAAACTCTTCTATTCCATACCACCGCATTGCAAAGCGTTGTAGCTCTGTTTGTACTAACTTTCCTTTACTCCATTTTTCATATTTTAAATATGATACAGTTACTTGGTTAAGCCAATCTATTTCAATTGATTTATTTTCTAATGTAATCCCGTCTCCGCTTGGTAAGGAAAAAGTCGATGTATGAATCTCACCTGTCTTCCAATCATACGGAAGCCCAAGGTCTACAATTAAACGCCCACCTGGATTAAGATGTTCATAAAAACATTTCAAAGCGCTTATAGAATCATCACGATTTTCAATTAAACAAAAGGATCCAGTAGGAATGATAATTGCCTCATATTTATGCGGCAGTGAAAATTGTTGCAAGCTTCCTTCATATACATTAGGATGTATGCCTCTCTCTTTACACCGCTTTCGGCAAGAATCTAGCATTTCAGGCGAATAATCTATCCCATCAACTTTAAAACCAGCTTCAAGAAATGGAATAATGACACGCCCCGATCCTACCGCTGCTTCAAGAATTGTTCCTTTACAACTTTTTAAACGTTCTTGATAATATTCAATATCACCATTCAAAGAGTAACCGACAGGTTTTGTGTAATCATAAAGTTCCGTACAAAGCGTACTATAAAAACTAAACATTTATTTTCTCCTCCGTTTTATACGTACGGAAGATTTCAATTCAATTAATCTTCCTGTACCTTTAATTTTAATGAAAATTCGAAAGAGCTGACTGTCATAATATATCACTCACTTTCTATATAATATATTTACATTGTATAATATTTCCTAGCGATTGAACATATAAAACTTGAAAATTCTGATTATAAATAAAGAGCTTACTATAGTAAGCTCTTTATCAAAAACCCTTTATTTCACAATCGGCAATGTCACTTCACTCAATTTTACTGTAAGCTTCGTGCCCGCTTTCGGTCTAATTGTATAATCGTAATCACTTGCGATTAAGACGACTCCTATTTGATGTMCTGCTTTAAATACGTAATCATCTGGCTGCATGTCCCATGAAAATGTGTAATCTTTACCAGGTTGAATCGCTGTTGAATTCTCTATACTATTTAAATTTTGTGGATCCATCCAACCTCTCGTTACAATTTCAGGCTTCGCCCCACCATAATCAACGAGTAATGCTGTTAAATTTGATACAGACCGATCAATATTCCCTTTAATTGAAATCTTCGGCGTACCGCTTATTCGCATATCTTTTTGCAGTACAGGCATTGTATATATTAATCGATTCGCTACTTCTAACTCAGGGTTTTCTACTAGTTGATTTGACTTTATTTTAGCATCATCTACTAATG
>NZ_JBFUIN010000661.1:0-1700 GCF_056401855.1 Bacillus sp. P4_D3 | reverse complement strand
CCTTATTCTCCTATCCATACAAAAAAAGCATTTCAAAAGCATATTAGCCACTTTTGAAATGCTTTCATGTTATTTCTTTCCGCCATCCTCAGTTACATACGCCCACTTAAAGCTATATTCTGGACTGATGTTGTGTTTCACAACTCCTTTTACATTCGGTTTCATTACATATGATCTTCCTGTTTGATATAAAGGAACTAATCCTGCATCTTCTTCAAGGAATAATTTTTCTGCTTTTCCTAACGTTTCCCAGCGCTTCTTCGGATCAGATAATAATTCATTACCTGCTTTTTGCACCATTTCATCGTATTTTGGATTCGAATAACTCATTTGGTTATACGGGCTCTTCGAGTCAAACATATCAATAAATGTCATTGGATCCGCATAATCTGGGCTCCAGCCTGCATAAGAGATTTCATAATCTTGCGCTGACTCTAATTTTAATTTTTGTTTGAACGGCTGAATTTTCGTATTAATCGTTACACCTTTTAAATTTTTCTCAATTTGATCTTTAACATAATCAGCAATCTTTTTCGCAGTTCCATCATCATAGCTTAGTAATTCAATTGTAACTTGATCTTTKCCAAGYTCYTTYTTCGCTTCTTCCCATGCWGCWGCTGCYTTTTTSGWRTCTTGTTTCAGACCATTTTTAAAYGTMTCTTGGWAATCTTTACCGTCMGGTCCTGTCGCAAGCCCTTTTGGAACCAATTGATCTGTTGCTTTTGATCCATTATTTAAAATAACGTTTGCTAAGCCCTTTTTATCAAYTGATAACGCAATTGCTTCACGWARTTTTTTGCTCTTTAAYGGTGTATCTTGTCCGTTACGCTTTTGATTTAAACGTAAGAAGAATGTACTTGATTCTGCATACTCACCGTACTCATCTTTATTCGATTTATATTTATCTACAAACTCTCCTGATAGTAGTGTGAAATCAATTGATCCTGTATCATATAAATTTACTTTCGTAGCAACTTCTTTTACTACACTATAATTAATTTCTTCTAATTTCACAGTCTTATTATCCCAATATTTATCATTTTTCTTCAACTGCCATCCTTGTTCATGTTTCCATGAAGACATAACGAATGGCCCGTTATACACCGTTGTATCTGCTTCTAAACCAAACTTATCTCCTTTTTCTTTTACAAACTTTTCATTTAATGGATAGTATGACGGGAATGCTAATAAATTTAAGAAATATGGTACTGGTTTTTCTAATTCTACTTCTAGCGTGTAATCATCTACCGCCTTCGCTCCTAATTCACTTCCAGGTTTTTCACCTTTATTAATCGCTTCTGCATTTTTAATATAGTAGGCAATAAACGCATATTCCGCCGCTGTGTTTTTATCAAGTAAGCGCTGCCATCCGTATACGAAATCTTTCGCTGTTACAGGATCTCCATTTGACCATTTCGCATCTTTACGCAGTTTAAACGTATATTTTTTACCATCTTCGCTTTTCGTACTTGATTCTGCTGCAGCCGGAATAGGCTTATTATCTTTATCAAGACGATATAAACCTTCCATTGTGTTCCCTAAAATTTGTGCCCCTAACGTATCAGTAGATTTAGAAGTATCCATCGTCGGAATTTCTTGGTTTTCCGTACGATTTAATACTTGCTTCGCTGCATATTTAATATCAGATTTTTTTTCTTCCCCACTATTAGATGTAGTAGTCGTTTTCTTCTCCCCACCTG
>NZ_JBFUIN010000660.1:0-1702 GCF_056401855.1 Bacillus sp. P4_D3 | reverse complement strand
GTTCAATATTTAGGGTATAGAAAGGATATAAACAAAATACTGAGTATTACAGATGTAGGTTTGCTAGTTTCTTTGAGAGAGGGGCTACCAAGATCTGTGATGGAAATGATGACGATGAAAGTACCTGTTGTAGTAACGAATATTAGAGGTAATCGTGATTTAATACAAGATGGCTATAATGGTTTTGTAGTAGATGTTCGAGCTCCTGATCAAATAGCAAATAAGTGTTATGAAATCTTAACGAATAAAGAGCTAGCAAAAAAATTTGGGGCTAATAGTTATAAGAGAATAGTTGAGGAATATTCATTACAAAGAATTTTGGAAGAGTTAGGAGAAGTTTATAAGGAATTGGAGTGAAAAATTAGATGTAAGGTGGTTATATGATGAAAAAGTTATTTGATATAGTAATTGCTACTATTGCACTATTAATTACGTTACCAATAACTATAATAGTTTGTATTCTTGTTAGCATTAAATTTGGTACTCCGATTATATTTAAACAACAAAGGCCTGGATTGAAAGGAAAATCATTTTATATTTATAAATTTCGTACAATGACAAATGAAACGGATAGTGATGGAATATTGCTACCAGAAGAAAAGAGATGTACTGCTTTTGGAAATGCTTTAAGAAAAACAAGTCTAGATGAAATCCCACAATTAATTAATGTACTAAAAGGGGATATTAGTTTAGTTGGTCCAAGACCATTATTAATGGAATATTTACCTTTATATACAAAGGAACAAGCAAAACGGCATGATGTGAAGCCGGGGATCACAGGATGGGCTCAAATTAACGGACGTAATGCAATTTCTTGGGAAGAGAAATTCAAATTGGATATATGGTATGTAGAAAATCAATCTTTTAGATTAGATATAAAAATATTATGGCTAACGTTTAGGAAGGTAATAAAACCTAATGATGTAAATCAAAGCGGTAACATAACTATGGAGAGATTTGTAGGTAGTGCAGAAAAAATGGATTAGGAGGGATTTTTCGTGAATATACTTTTAACTTCAGCGGGTAGACGAAATTATTTGGTGAAATATTTTCGGAAGGCTTTAAAAGATTATGGAGGAAAAATTTATTGTACGGATGCTTCTACTGATGCACCAATCATTCAAGAAGCAGATAAAACGTTTATCGTTCCACGAGTGGATAATCCAACATATTTTGATGCACTATTAAAAATCTGTGAGGATTATGAGATAAAAATAGTTTTTTCATTAAATGATATAGAGATACCTTTACTAGCGAAACAAAGGGAAAGATTTTTAGAAAAGGGTGTTATTCCAGTAGTATCGCAATATGAAATAATAGATTTATGTCGTGATAAATTTAAATATAATAACATGTTAAAACAATGCAATTTAAATACTCCAAAAACCTATTCTACTTTAGAGAGTGTTCAAGAAGCTTTAAATAATAATCAAATAGGGTTTCCGTTAATAATAAAACCTAGATGGGGAACAGCATCTATAGGTGTCGAAGTTGTATATGATGAATATGAATTGGAACTAGCTTTTCGTTTTCTAAAGAGAAAACTGGCTCGTACAATATTATCAGAAGTGAGTAAACAGGATTTTGAACATTCCATTTTAATTCAAGAGAAATTAGAAGGAGCTCATTATAGCGTAGATATTATTAATGATTTAAATGGAAGATATGTGACTACGCTAGTTAAAGAAGTGATATCTATGCG
>NZ_JBFUIN010000659.1:0-1702 GCF_056401855.1 Bacillus sp. P4_D3 | reverse complement strand
CGTTAATATTATAGTTTATATATAAAAATCGAAATAGTGTAAAAATATGTGTTTTCGTTTATACCTTTGTTAATTAAATTTGACTTAAACAGAAATTGAAAAGAATGCTCTATATAGAAGGGAAAGAGGTGGTCGTAGACGAATATGTCCATCAAATGACAGTTTACCCCGCATTAACGGGCGTAAAACTCCCACCTCGAAATTCGGCGAATGCTAGGAAGTTAGGTGGGAGATAACTGCCCGTAAACGCCCGATTGGTGAGGGCTAATAATCAGTGGGGGATGGACAAAACCCCCACTGATTAAAGTTTCACTGTATGTAAGATCCAGATTATTGAAGAAGGATATTAGCTATTTTTAACGAACTCTGAATTACAAACAAACTTTATCAAAAGTGGTGAGATAATATAGAGAATAAAACAAATTTCTTTTTGGATATTAAAATGGAAAAATGTATAGTTAGCAAGCTTCGGAGCGCTGGTTGTGTTTTCGCAGAAGATGAGACCCGGTTACTTATGTCAGAGGCACTAACTCCAGAGGACCTTATGAAAATGGTAGAAATGCGAGTCAACGGTTTACCTCTGGAATATGTTGTTGGATGGACGGAGTTTTGTGGTCTACGAATAGAAGTGGATCGAGGCGTTTTTGTACCGCGTAAACGTACCGAGTTCCTTGTTCATCAAACAGAGGCTCTGTCACGTTCTAGTGATATCATTGTTGACCTATGCTGTGGATCAGGTGCTGTGGGCGCTGCACTGGCAGCAGCTTTGGGACGAGTGGAATTGTATTCTGTTGACATTGACCCTATCGCAGTGCAATGCGCTAGCCGCAATGTAACGAATTTTGGCGGTCATGCATTTGAAGGTGACTTGTATAAAGCTCTACCCCACTCACTTAAGGGCCATGTAAATATCCTAGTTGCGAACGTACCTTACGTTCCTACCGAAATAATAAAGTTTCTCCCCAGGGAGGCACGCCTACATGAACCAAATGTGACGCTTGACGGAGGTGAGGATGGTCTTAACATTCTGCGAAGAGTGGTAGAAGAAGCTTTACTCTGGTTAGCTTTGGATGGACATCTTTTGATAGAGACGAGCGAAGTTCAGGCACCCCAGGCCTTTGAAATCTTTGATGGTGCTGGGCTTACCACGAAAGTGGCTAAGAAACAAGGAACTGGATGCTACTGTCATTATCGGCTCTAATTCTAGCTTTTAGAGTACTACTAGTGTTACGTACGTTTCAAATGTTATGACAATCCAAAGAGAATATAGTGTTTACTGATAGGTGGTAATAAATCAATGAAAAAAGAATGTGGAATAATCATATTGGTTTTGCTTTTTATTTTGAGTGCGTGTTCTAGTAAAAATAATAGTACTTTTAAATACGAAGATGTTGAAAATGGAATAGTGTATGAATTAATTTCTAAAAATCTTAATATGAACACTGAAATATCTTATCAAATAAAAATGACTAATAATACCGATTATGTTATTGCGCAAAATAATGTTATGTTTTCATTTCCTAAATCATCTACAAAATCTGGACAAACAACCAATCCATTTAAAGTGTTGGCTAAAGGTAATAAGTTAAATATTAAACCTGGGGATAGTGTTGTTTTAGAAGTATCATTTTCTGTTATATACAGATTTGCTTTAGATACTTCTGTATTCTTAAATTCAGAATAAAAATCAGGAGAAAATGAT
>NZ_JBFUIN010000658.1:0-1703 GCF_056401855.1 Bacillus sp. P4_D3 | reverse complement strand
CTCGCAATATCCGAAGGACTCATGTTCACTTCTTCCCCATTCGATTCCATTTCACGCAAAATAAATAACAGTAAAAAATCTAATTTACTTTCCGAAATACCAAGCGGAGCTAAATCTACGTCAACAGCATCAAGAACATTATCAGACGTCCATAACATTAACAAACCAAGTTTTGCTGCGATTGGATCCGTATCCGCTGATGCTGTCTTTTTTATTAACTCTGCATAAGGCTCAATCCCTAAAGGAAGAGCACCTTTTTTTGAATCCATTCATTTTCACTCTCCTTCCTTTCATTTAATTAGCTTACCTAACTACTTTTCATTATACTCATTTCCTTCCTTTTATTGCAAGAATATTATTAGACAAAAAAATCCTGTTATTAAACAGGCTCTCTCTGCACTGACTAGCTATTATTTTTAAATAATCCCAAACTCTTTTAAAGCAAAAGAAATACCACCTTCACTTGATTTCCTTGTAACGAAATCTGCTCTTGTTTTTAACTCTTCTCCGCCATTCCCCATCGCAATTCCCAGTCCTACATACTGTAACATCTCAACATCATTTCCACCGTCACCAAAAGCAATTGCTTCTGATTTACAAATTTCCAGATGTTCCAATACCTTTTGAATTGCAGTTAGCTTCACAACTTTGTACATACCCTCTTACAATCCATCCAAATGATTTGTATCATTTATAAAATGAACAGTTTTCTGTTTATCCGTAAGTTCAATCAAACTAATACCCGTATCTCCCATTTTAAAATAATAGTCCATACTAATTGGCATTTGGAAAAATGCTCGTAAAATACTATTTATTACACCACCGTGTGCAACAATTGCAATCCGATCATATGTATTTTCTGTCACGATTTTAGAAAAGATTCCTTCTATTCTCATTCTAAATTCAATAAATGATTCCCCGTTTTCAAACCGGTCATGAAGAAACTTTGGCTCTGGATATTTTTTTGCTTCCTCAAATGATAAACCTGCTTGCACTCCATTATTGAACTCCATTAATTCCTCTTCTAATTGAATTGGGCACTGAATCGCTTCAGCTAATGTTTCAGCCGTTTCTCGAGCACGTTTTAATGTGCTTGCCCAAATGAAATCTGGCAGAAAGTCCGCTTTCACTTTCTGTACAAGTCTTTGTACTTGCTGTCTTCCCTTTTCTGTTAATTCAAAATCAGCTCGACCTTCATGTACATTTAAAATATCAGCTTCTGATTCACCGTGACGTATTAATAGTATTTGCATGTCTATCCCACTCCTCGTTCAATATTCGCAAAATTCTATCATATCATATTTTAGGATTTCAAAAATAAAAAAGGAACGGTTTCCCGTTCCTCACCCATTCACTTTCTCTGCATCATTCCAATAATACTTACTAAACGCTTCCGTTAACACATCAATTGTGTTATATAATTCATCTAACGTATTATCAACACCACCAACTTCAATTAACATCGCATTTTTAGATAAATCTTGGTTATAAACGCCATTTCCATCTTTTTTATACTTCGGAAAGATCCCTCTACTTAATCCGTAATAGTTTTCATCTAAATAACTATTGATTGCCCTTGCAATTTTTTCATTTTCAGCACGCCCTTCATTTTCCATCCCAATTATAAAATATAATCTTGCATACGATTTTCCGTTAATTACTTTTGTTGTTACCTTCTTCCGCTGATCATCACGGTGTATATC
>NZ_JBFUIN010000657.1:0-1707 GCF_056401855.1 Bacillus sp. P4_D3 | reverse complement strand
AGTTGGAGAAGGTTACTTTGTTGGTGCAACAATCTTTGATGGCGTAAATCAAGAAATGAAAATTTGGCAAGATGAAATTTTCGCTCCGGTATTAAGTATTGTAAGAGTAAAAGATTTAGAAGAAGGTATTAAGCTGACAAATCAATCGAAATTTGCGAATGGTGCTGTTATTTATACATCAAATGGTAAACACGCACAAACATTCCGAGACAATATTGATGCTGGTATGATTGGTGTAAACGTTAATGTTCCAGCACCAATGGCATTCTTCGCATTTGCAGGAAACAAAGCTTCATTCTTTGGAGATCTTGGTACAAATGGTACGGATGGCGTTCAATTTTATACACGTAAAAAAGTTGTAACTGAGCGCTGGTTTTAATAAAGTGAAATGATAATGAGTGGGGTGCATTCCCACTCATTATAAAAATAATGCAAACGAAAATACACTACTCATAATGGAGTAGTGTATTTTCGTTTGCATTGTGTTAACTATTTCTTTCAAAGGCTAATTTAATACCAAACCCAATTAAGACGATTCCTGTAATCCCTTGAATATAACGCTGTGTCTTCGGCTTTTTCATAAAAGCACTAATTTTATCAATTAAAAATATATAAAAAGCAAACCAAATGACTGTTAAAATGAGATAAGTAAGTCCCATAACGAGAAGTTGTATAAATGTATTATGATTTGGATTTAAAAACTGCGGTAAAAAAGTTAAAAAGAAGACTGCAACCTTAGGGTTTAGTAAATTTGTAAGAAAACCTTGGCGAAAGCAAGAAGTATGTTTATTGTCATTATTTATTGGAACGTCATTTGTATTTAAGTCTTCTGTGTTTCTTACTGCTAAAAGGGCTTTAATACCAATATAGACTAAATATACAGCACCAACATATTTAAAAATAGAAAATAAAAGAGCAGACTTTACAATAAGTGCTGAAAGACCAATTACAGCAGCTAAAGTGTGAATTAAAAGCGCAACACAAGTACCAAAAACAGTTTTTACGCCGCCGATTTTGCCAGCAACCAATGTGTTTTTCGTAGCCATTGCTGTATCAGGACCGGGTAGAATAATAAGACATATAGACATAATAATAAACAGAAAAAAATTTTCCATAATGTTATCCGCCTTCCTTTATTGTTTTTAGAAAATTCGATTAACGTTAGTTTAACATACATTTTAGTTAAATAAAATTAAATTATATTTAAAATTATTTAACTAAAAAGAAGAGGCCATATAGAGTAGCTGAGAGTGAGCTACAATATATGACCTCTTTGTTTAGGCGTTAAGTAAGTTAAAGAATCGATTTACATCTTCTTCTGAAACATCACTTAAGTGTTTATATTTATAATTTGGATTTTGGTCTTTATCAACTACAACGGAGCGTACTCCTTCAAAGAAATCTTCATGTCGCATGAAATTTTTAGCGAGTATAAGATCTGTCGCAAAACATTCTTCAACTGACTTTTCTTGGCCATCGATAAACTGTTTTAATGTTACCTTTAATGAAACAGGCGATTTTGATAATAACTGTTCTTTCGTTGTTTGGGAAAATGGACTTTGATTTTTCTCTAAAGATTGAATGATTCCTTCAATTGTATCGAATGCAAAATGCGAATTAATTTCTTCTAATAAAGAAGAAAGATTGCCATCTAAGTTTGGAGCGGTTGCAAATGTACGAATAACTTCTTTTAACTGAGTATGTACA
>NZ_JBFUIN010000656.1:0-1716 GCF_056401855.1 Bacillus sp. P4_D3 | reverse complement strand
ATTTTCTATATTTACATCATTACTTAATAGTAAAAGAAGTAGAAAGGATAGAGCGATGTTTGGAGCAATTATACAWCAAATAGTATTAGGTATTTCATTAGCTGCGCCTGTAGGTCCGATTAATATTGAAATGTTAAAAAGGGGAATTGAACGTGGATTTTGGCATGCATGGATTGTTGGAATTGGAGGAATGACTGCTGATATTTTGTTTATGCTTCTTATTTATTTCGGTTTATCTTCTGTGTTTATGTATACATATGTACAAGCTTTTATGTATTGCACTGGGTTTTTCTTGTTGTTTTATTTAGGGTTTCAAAGTGTGAAACAAGGAATTTCTCACTCTAATATGGAATATAAACAAGAAGAGATAGGTGGACTTAAACAATCTTTTATGGCAGGATTTTTTATCGCGATATCCAATCCATTAAATCTCGTTTTTTGGTTTGGCATATACGGAAGTACACTTAGCTCTTTGCTTACAAAAGTAACGAAACAAGAAGCTTTTTTGTACAGTCTTTGCATTATTGTTGGTATTATTTTGTGGAACTTAAATATTGCTTTTTCTGTACATTTCGGAAGAACTTTATTAAAGCAAAAAGCACTTGGCTATATTACAGCCGGAGCAGGTATTATTTTAGTAGGATATTCTATCCATTTTGCATACAAAGCTTTACAGTTGTTCATATAAGATTGAAGGGGAGATTTTTATGTATCGAACCACTATTGACGGAAAAGAAATTATCATCACTTTAGCACCAAAAATCCGAAAAGAAATTACTGATAGGAATCCACTATATGAAGCGGTATTTAAAAATGCAGCAAGGTTGCTGCAAACGAAACAACCAACGTTTGCGGTAAACCATGAAGTATTTGGGCTTATTATTGGAGAAGTACAAAGGGGTGAAGTAACAGTGTTTGCAGTAGAACACATTATCCCAAAGCAAAATATATTTGGTCCGAACACTTTTTTCTCGACAATAGAACAGCAGGCAAATTTGTAAAGTGAATAGAATAAGAATAAAATAGAAAAGAAATAGTCGTAACGATATGTTGCGGCTGTTTTTGTGGAGAAGGGGGAAGAAAGATGAAGAGAGTGGTAAAGGAGTTCTTTTTGCAACATGATATTGTTATTATGTATAGTGTTCTATTAATTTTTATCCTTATTTTAAAAATGCAATTTTTTACATGGATCGGTATGTTAGCGTGTTTGTTTGGGATTGTTTTTTATACGCTAAACGAATATATGACACATCGTTTTTTATTCCATTTAAAGCCGCCTAAAAACGCACTTTTATTAAAAATGTTAAGAAGATTACATTATGATCATCACGTCTATCCAGATGATTTAAAACTTTTATTTTTGCCTGTATGGTTTAGTATACCTAGCTTTACTATCTATTTACTTATATCATATGGTATTACAAAAAGTGTTACTGTTACACTTTCATTTGGAGTCGGAATGATTATCATGCTCCTCGTTTATGAATGGAAACATTATATTGCACATAAGCCAATTCGTCCCTTCACTAAGTTTGGAAGATGGCTAAAAAAACAGCATATATTACACCATTATAAAAATGAAAAGTTTTGGTTTGGTGTTTCAAATCCAGTATTCGATTTTATATTTGGAACGCTTAAAGATGGAAAAGACGTTGAATTAAGCGAAACAGCTCGTAATTTAGAAAAGGAGACAAAGACAGAAGTAGTGCGATAAGC
>NZ_JBFUIN010000655.1:0-1720 GCF_056401855.1 Bacillus sp. P4_D3 | reverse complement strand
GTTTTTCAGTGGCTTCGTGTAATACCAGATTCATGCCTAACAGTCTATCTTATGTTATGTCTTTTGAGGATAAATGAAGCGGAAAGAAGAATGAAAATTCCATTTACAATATATACATCTGTAATAATAAAGGCTAGGTTAGCTGCACCAAAACCACCTTTATCGAATATAGAAGCGAATGCTGTAGTAGTCAAAAAGATAATGGGAGTTAACAGTAAAAATAAGAAACCTGCAACAATCCTTCTTTTAAAGTTATTTTGAGATAGGGAAATGGCTAAAAAATTAAGGACGCCAAACATAATTAATGAAAAAAGAAGGGTAATTAATAATTGCATTCCAACATACATTTCCACAGCTCCTTTTTGAAAAATCTATTGTTTTTTGTATTCGAAAACAGTAGGTGATACACCTTTAAATATTTGGACTATACAAAGTATATAAAGTTTAATCCTAGAAATTGAAAAAGAATGGACCAAGTAAAATACTGGATCCATTCTTAAGAAATATTAGTTTTATAAATTCGCAGATTGCGAAGGTTGTTTTTCATATTGTTTCTGTTTAGATAGGGAAATAAATATAATCAACAATGAAATGACGCCGAAAATTAGAACCATATACTGTAATCCAATTGTATCTAAGAAGAAGCCAGTTCCAAGTAAGACAATTTGGAACATAACTCTCTCAAACATATTACGGAATGAGAAGAGGCGGCCGTGATAGCTTTTTTCTACTTTCGTTTGAAAAATTGTCGACATAATAGGGAAGAAACAGCCGACACTAAAGCCAAACAAACCAAACGATGTAAGAGCCATCCATTTTATATCGCTAAAGAACAATGAAAGGTGTGCAAAAGCGGTACAAATTGCGAAGAAATATAGTAACTTTTCAGGTTTGAAATGATCAGATAAACGTTTAATAACGAAGGCACCTAACATAAATGCTACACCTTCAATTGTATATATGAATCCTTTAATTGTTGGATCGTGTTGCATTTCGCTAATGTTAATAACCATTAAATTGAATCCAGCTATAAATAATAGAGGGATAATACTTAATATAAGTGCTGTAAAAGCAATAGGAATTCCTTTTAAAATACGAAATACTTCCATAAAGCTATTATCTTTAGCTGATTCTTTACTTAATGTAGCTGATTTTTTATCTTCAAATTGTAGGAAGAAAGTTGAGAGGAATAATAAAGCGTATGCTGCCATTGAGAAGGCATACATATACTGTAAACTCATTACAACTAAAAGAATTCCACCTAGTGAAGTACCTGCAATACGAGCGATTGTACCAACATTCATATGTACACCGTTCAACTGTAATAGTTCATGCTCACGAACGATGAGTGGAATTACAGATTGTAATGCAGGGAAATAAAATGTCGCTGAAATTTGAAGTACAATCATAAATGCAATCATGAAAGCGATACTTTCATATTGAATAGCGAAAAACATGAAAATAACACTAATAACACGACCAAATCCAGCGTAAAGAAGAACTTTCTTTTTTTCATATTGATCAATGACACGTCCAGCCATTGGACCAACTAGAACACCAGCTAACAGTCCGATAAATAATATAACGGATTTCATAAAATCAGAAGGGACGTATTTTTGCATAAATTCAAGATTACCAAGAATACCAAGCCATAACCCTAGACCAGCAATAAACTCCCCAATTAATACGATCCAAACATTTTTATTACGCCACATAATTT
>NZ_JBFUIN010000654.1:0-1725 GCF_056401855.1 Bacillus sp. P4_D3 | reverse complement strand
GCTGATAAAGCAGCGAAGTTTATAAATTTATGCGATGCATACCATATTCCATTATTATTCCTTGCAGATGTACCTGGGTTTATGATTGGTACAAAAGTAGAACGTGCGGGAATTATTCGTCACGGTGCAAAAATGATCTCTGCAATGAGTGAAGCAACTGTACCGAAAATTTCTATCGTCGTTCGAAAAGCATATGGAGCTGGCTTATATGCAATGGCAGGTCCAGCGTTTGAACCAGATTGCTGCTTAGCATTACCAACAGCTTCTATTGCAGTAATGGGTCCAGAAGCAGCGGTCAATGCTGTATATGCAAATAAGATTGCAGCTTTACCAGAAGAAGAGCGTGCAAGCTTTATTGCTGAAAAACGAGAAGAGTATAAGAAAGATATTGATATTTACCGTTTAGCATCTGAGATGGTGATTGATGGTATTGTTCATCCAAACAATTTACGTGAAGAGTTAAAAGGACGATTCGAAATGTATATGAGTAAATATCAAGTATTCACGGATCGTAAACATCCTGTATATCCAGTTTAAAAGCCCTATTTAGGGCTTTCTTGCTCAAAAAGTCAAGGAGGGGAAAACATGAAACAAGCAGTTTGGTTTCCAACAGAAGAATATAAAGAAAAAACGCGTTTATTTGGTTGGATGAAATCATTAGGCTATGAAGATTACGAAGCTTTTTATAATAAGTCAATTGAAGAAACAACTTGGTTTTGGGGAGAAGCTGAGAGAGCAGTTGGCTATCAGTGGATGAAACCATATACAGAAGTGTTAGATTTAGAAAATGGTACACCGTTTGCACAGTGGTATACTGAGGGAACTTGTAACGTAGTAGAATCTGCTTTATCTCGCTGGCTTGCAGACGATAAAACGAAAACACAAGCAGCACTTATGTATGAAGGGGAAAACGGAACTTCGAAATCATTTACATATGAAGAGCTTGACAGCTGGGTAAGCCGTGTTGCCAACGGTTTGAAACATGCTGGTATTGAAAAAGGTGATCGTGTAACAATTTACATGCCAATGATTCCTGAAACAGTTGTTGCTATGTTAGCGGTAATGAAAATTGGAGCGATTATTTCACCAATATTCTCAGGTTTTGCTGCTGATGCAGTAATGACACGTGTACAAGCAGCTGGTTCAAAAATGGTTATTACCGCAGATGGCTTTTCACGCCGTGGGAAAATTGTTTCATTAAAAGATGAAGTAGATAAAGCTTGTGAACATTGTCCAACTGTTGAAAAGGTGGTAATTGTTCGTCATGCAGGAAATGATTTTACACCGCATAATTATGATTTTTCATGGAGTACGTTAGAAAAAGAAAAACCATTTATACATGCTGAAGAAATGAACAGTGATGATCCATTAATGCTTATATATACATCTGGAACGACTGGTAAGCCGAAGGGGACAGTACACACACATGCTGGTTTTCCGCTAAAATCTGCATTTGATGCAGGGTTTGGAATGAATATAAAACAAGGCGACCGCGTATTGTGGGTAACTGATATGGGCTGGATGATGGGACCATTTTTACTATTCGGCTCTTTAATTAATGGCGCAACGATGGTTATGTACGAAGGTGTTCCAGACTTTCCAAAAGCAGATCGCTTATGGGAGACAGTTGATAAATATGAAATTACTCATCTCGGTATTTCGCCAACGTTAATCCGTGCATTAATGGCAAAAGGTGATGAGTATGTAAATAAACATTCTTTAAAG
>NZ_JBFUIN010000653.1:0-1731 GCF_056401855.1 Bacillus sp. P4_D3 | reverse complement strand
CGATTGTTGTTTACATAATAAAATTATATATTATTTTTACTTCTTCATTTATCATTTTGTAATACTCAGTAGATGACTCCCAGCTCATTCCACCAATAAGACCTATTAATTTCATATATTCACCTTTAAGATAATATTTTTTTAGTCAACACTAATACTGTAATTTATACATAATGAATATTGTTTTATAGCAATGAAAACATTTTCTTTATCACATAAACCCTCTACATGATTTAAAGTTATTTTTCATTTCCACGGAAATAATTAAAGAATATTCAGAAAATAACTTTTGTAGTAGACTCATATTTATAGTCAAAGCATTTTCGATAGAGCTCTTTTATTTCATCATAAGATGGAACTCGTGGATTGTTACTTGGACTCCCACTTTCGATAGCATCTTTCGCCATTTTAGAAATAGCATTTTCAAATTCTACTTCATCAATTCCGTATTCTCTTAAATTAGGAATACGAAGATCAAAACAAAGTTTCTTAATTTCAGCAATCGTGTAGTTCGCTACTTCTTCATTAGAATGAGAATACAAATCTTTGTTTAAGCTACGTCCTACTTCCGCTAACCTTTTTATTGCACTCATTTTTGTAAACTCTAAAACTGCAGGTAATAGTATTGCATTCGATATTCCATGTGGCACATGAAATAATGCCCCCACTGGACGAGACATACCATGCACTAATGTAACAGATGCATTTGAAAAAGCAATCCCAGCTTGTAATGAAGCAATCATCATTGCTTCCCTTGATTCCATATTATCTCCATCTTCATATGCGATACGTAAATATTTCATAATGCTTTCAATAGCTGAAAGAGCAAGAACATCTGTAAGAGGTTGTGAAACTTTAGAAATATAAGCTTCAATTGCATGGCATAATGCATCTACTCCCGTTGCTGCAGTAATATGAGGTGGTACCGAACTTGTAAAAATCGGGTCTATTATCGCAACATGAGGGATAAAGCTTGGATGTTTTATCATCATTTTCACATCTGTTTTTTTATTCGTAATTACTGCTACACTTGTTACTTCCGATCCAGTACCAGAAGTCGTTGGGATTGCGATTAGCGGTAGTGGATTGTATTCTATTTCTATATCCTTTTGGACGTAATCTTCAATTTCTCCACCATTTGTATATAACACTGCTACTGCTTTCGCAACATCAATACAACTTCCTCCGCCAATACCTATGATAAAATCGCATTTTCCTTCTTTACAAATAGATAACGCTTCTAATACGTGCAAATTTGTAGGCTCAGTATTTACTTCATTGTACGTAATAACAGTAATCCCTTTCGCATTTAAGTGATCCACACATCTTTCAACATAACCCAACTTCTCCATAATTGTATCACTTACAATAAAAGCCCTTTTCCCTAACTTTCTTGATTGATCCCCTAGTTTTTCAAACGAATTTCTCCCATATAATACAGACTTCGGCATACGAAACTCAGCAACTTCTTGCAAGTACTCCACCCCTTCTATCCATAATAAATATTTGCAACTACTCATCCATACATTTCATTTAGAAGTTTGATAAAGAGTATTATTCCAGCTAAAATAAGCTCCTTATTAACTATAGAAAGTTATTTTCATTTTTCAGTATATAGATTGCTGCCATGAAGATACAAATGGACCTACACCTTTCTACCTTCTTTGTTTTAAAACTTTGCGCTTGGAAAGGCCCTGACCGCTCCTATACATAGCCAGGTCCTCTCTCGAC
>NZ_JBFUIN010000652.1:0-1736 GCF_056401855.1 Bacillus sp. P4_D3 | reverse complement strand
AATATAGAGAGCATAAGCAAAAAGAGTTAGGATTCACAAACTTAACGATAAGTTAGTTGGTGGAAGTATGCGATCTAGGCGATTTAAACATGGTGATCGAGTGAAAATAAATATTAATAAATCGGTATCACCTGAAATGATTGCATGGCTTAATAAACAAACTAATCCAACTAATTTCTTTTTCTTTGCAGCGCAGCAATTATTTAAACAAGTAGGAGATATTGATGTATCGAAAGCCTTGCCAAGTAGTCATGTTTTTTCTTTATATGTAGAACCGCCATCTCTACTAAAAGTTGAAGTGAATCCATTTAAAAACGTACCACTAGAAAATAGTAAATCCACCGAAAATGTAAAAAAAAAATCGTGGGAATCTGTTGATCAGTTAGATTGTCCATTCTTTTGAACATAGAAAAATATAGGTAGAGCCCATCACTATACATAAGAATGCAGTGATGGGTTTTTGTTATTGTATCGTAATCATTATAAATAGAAGGGACAAAAAAATTTGTGCCCCTTCTAATAGTTGTTCTTATCTTATATGGGATATATGTTCTGAAACTGCTTTAATAATTTTATCCCAGTCATCTGGATGATTCTCGTGTCCTGTACCTTCAAGGGGGAATAGCTTTGAGTTCGGAATTTCATCAATAAGTGCGAGTCCATGTTCAAGTGGAAGAGCTGTATCRTCCGTACCATGAATTACTAAAGTAGGTACTAGTAATGACTTAAGTATACCTTCATAAGAATCATCACCTGTAAGGAGGGCATGGTTGAACATGCTTAATAAATTGTTGGCACGTTCTATTTCTTGCTTTACTTGTTTCAAAGTTCTTGCTTCATCAAATATACGCTTTGATCCACAGAGTAGACGTGATCCTGTAACTAAATATTTCGCTATAACATCTTTATTTGTCCAATCTAAATTCGCACCATTAGCATGATGTGTCAAAATTCTTTCATCCATTGGAGGCAAATCACGAGTATTGTTATCAGATCCAATAACGCTTGTTGCTAGTAATGTTAAGGACAAAATTCTTTCTGGGTGTTTTACTGCAGCAATTTGAGCAATCATACCTCCTAATGACATGCCCAGAAGGTGTGCCTTGTCAATATGATATGCATCGAGTACCCCGATTGCATCCTCAGCCAGGTCAGCTACAGTGTAATTGGAAGTCCCAGGCTCATATGTAACAGAGCGCCCAACATCACGGTTATCATAGCGAATGACAAATCTTCCTGTGCTAGCCAACCTTTCACAAAATTCTTCAGCCCAATAAACCATTGAACACGTAGCTCCCATAATTAATAATATTGCTGGATTATTAGGATTGCCAAAGCTTTCTGTGCATATATCAATACCGTTTACTTTGAAAACTTGTTCACTCATAGTACACTCTCCGTTTCATTAATAATTAAAGAAAATATAACTTTGGGTGTTTCTTAGCCGTAAACTAGATTGTATTAAAGTTAAGTACATGCCTTTTGCACTCATGATACTTAATTAGTAGAGATAAATATCACCTCCAAACATATTTATTGTCATTCAAGGCGAAAAATTTTGAAAAATAATTGTTTGTTATTAAAATAAACAGCAAGGGGGCGAGGAAATGAAAGCAATTGTTATTAATCAATATGGTAGTGTTGAAGAATTACAAGAAAGACAAGTTCCAAAGCCAGTTGTTAAATGTAATGAAGTATTAATACGCATACACGCAACATCTGTCAATCCTGTTGAT
>NZ_JBFUIN010000651.1:0-1740 GCF_056401855.1 Bacillus sp. P4_D3 | reverse complement strand
CAACTGCCCGTAAACGCCCGATTGGTGAAGGCTAATAATCAGTGGGGGATGAACAAAACCCCCACTGATTAAAGTTTCACTTTATTATTTCACAAATTGTAATTCTTTCGGGAACTTCGTTAAAATTTCTGATCCGTCTTTTGTGATGTAAATATCATCTTCAATACGAACGCCGCCTACGTTTGGTACGTAAATACCTGGCTCGATTGTGAAGACCATGCCTTCTCTTAATAGAGACTCATTGCCTTCTTTTACATCTGGATATTCGTGTACGCTAATTCCAAGTCCGTGACCAAGGCGGTGTGGGAAGAAGTCTCCGTAACCTGCATCTGCGATAACAGAGCGAGCAGCGTTGTCAATTGCACCAAATGTAACGCCTGGTTTACATGCTTCAACCGCTTGTAGTTGTCCAGCAAGTACAGTGTTGTAAATGCGAGTTTGTTCTTCAGAAATATCACCAAATGCTACTGTACGTGTAATGTCAGAGCAATAACCTTCAATGATTACACCTAAATCAAATAGTACGAAATCGCCGCGTTTCATTTTGTTTGCACCTGGAATACCGTGTGGAAGAGCAGAGTTTGCACCTGCTAATACCATCGTATCGAATGACATTTTATGGATGCCTTTTGTTTTTAATTCATGCTCAATAATTGCTAATACTTCTAGCTCGCTGCGATTTTCTTTAATTGCATTTACACCAACTTCAACAGCATAGTCTGCCATTTTAGCTGCTTCACGTAAAATAGAAAGTTCTTTTTCATCTTTAATTAAGCGAAGCTCGCGAACTTTCTCTTCAGCTGATTTGAAAGCTGCATTTGGGAATAATTTTGTTAATTCTTCGTAGCGCTCTACGTTTAAATGCTCTTTTTCAATTGCAACTGCATTTGCATCAATACCACGATCTTTAATTGCTTTTGCAATCATATCCCATGGTCTGTCAGTATCAGTAAATCCGATAATTTCATGTGCCCAGCCAGCGTTACGCGCTTGACCTTCTTCCATTTTAGGACAAATTAAAATAGGTTCTTTTTCTTGGAATACAAACATACCAAGTAGTCTTTCATGTGGTTCACAGTGGAATTTCGTCATGTAGAAAACGTTCGGTGTAGAAGTTAAGAACGCAGCTTCTACGTTTTTTTCTTTTAGCCATTGCATTAAATTTTCTAATCTAGCATTCATCGATTGGCACCCCCGAGATATTTAATTACAAATATAACTTTACATCGGATGAAAGCGTTATGACAAGTAAATAGATGTTAGAAAAGACAGGTAATTGAGAAATCATGTAGAATAAAAAGTGAGAATGTGAATAGGGGAGGAATGTAATGATGAAAGTATCTTATCACGGGCATTCAGTTGTAAAGATTGAAACGAATGGAAAAGTTATTTTAATTGATCCGTTTTTAACAGGAAATCCGAAAACAGATTTAAAGGCTGAAGATGTAAAAGTTGATGCGATTATTTTATCGCACGGACACGGTGATCATGTTGGGGATACAGTAGCGTTAGCAAAGAAAAATAATGCGGTCGTTGTGGCACCATTTGAATTAGCGACATTTTTAGGCTGGCAAGGTGTAAATACACATCCAATGCATATTGGAGSTTTACCAAAGTCAAATACATGTGAACCTCCAATATGCATTGGATGTGTATTTACACCTTGCCAGCCTAAAAATGTCGCTAATTCAAATGGTGCCACAACGACCGCATTATTTTTCTTTGCTAACGCTACTGTAT
>NZ_JBFUIN010000650.1:0-1741 GCF_056401855.1 Bacillus sp. P4_D3 | reverse complement strand
GAGTTAATGGTGTAGTCATCCGTATCATTCGTCAATTTTTTCGAGATAAGCGTTCTTTAGCAATGATGTTTGGGGCACCAATGTTATTACTTTGGTTATTGTCGCTAGTATTTACACAAAAAGACTATATACCGCATATTGCTGTAGTCGATGTACCTGCTCCTATAGTAAAAGTAATGAAAAATCAAGAAGCATCAATTTATGAATATAGTAAAGACAAAGCAATTTCGGAATTAGAAAAGCAAAAGGTAGATGCAGTAATTCATTTAGAAAATGGAAAAATGAATCTTCTATTAGAAGGCAGTGATTCATCAAAAAACCGTGCGGTACTTCAAGTATTGCAAAAGAGTACAGAGAAGAATGATGTATCAATGATGAAGCCTGAAGTGGATTATTTACATGGCTCTAAAGACATTACGATGTTCGATGGGCTTGGTCCCGTATTAATTGGTTTCTTTACATTTTTCTTTGTATTTATATTGTCCGGAGTATCTTTTGTAAGAGAACGTTTAAGTGGTACATTAGAGAGATTATTGTCCACACCAGTGAGAAGATGGGAAATAGTTTTAGGATATATTATTGGTTTTGGAATCTTTGCATTTATACAATCTATTATAATTGTAAGTTTTTCAGTTTATATTTTAGATTTATATGTAGCTGGCTCAATATGGCTAACGCTACTTATAACATGTATGCTTTCTTTAACTGCACTAACATTAGGCACATTTTTATCGGCATACGCAAATAATGAATTTCAAATGATTCAATTTATACCGCTTGTTATCGTGCCACAAGTCTTCTTTTCTGGGTTGTTTCCAATGGAATCCATGAATACATGGTTACAAATGTTAGGTAAATTATTTCCACTCACATATGGTGCTGACGCTATGAGACAAGTAATGATTCGGAATCAAGGGTTTACAGAGATTGCATTAGATCTTACTGTATTACTACTTTTTTCACTATTATTTGCAGTAGGAAATGTATTTGCATTAAAGAAACATCGCAAAATATAATGATGATAAAAAGGAGCACAATAAATGAAGAAGGATTGGCTGGAAGAATTAGTTGCCGCAACGAATACTGATAAACGTAATGAACGTCAAATGCGTATATTAGAGGCAGCTGTTGATATGTTTGGAGAAAAAGGGTACGCCTCAACTTCAACGAGTGAAATTGCAAAGCGAGCTGGTGTAGCGGAAGGAACAATCTTCCGCTACTATAAAACGAAAAAAGATTTATTGTTTGCAGTCGTGATGCCGACCTTAACAAAGTTTGCTGCACCATTTTTCGTACAAGCCTTTGCAAAAGAAATATTTAAAACAGATTATGAATCGTATGAAGGGCTATTAAGAGTAATAATTCAAAATAGATTTGAATTTGCTAAAAAGCACTTTCCAATGATAAAAATATTAATTCAAGAAGTACCATTTCAGCCTGAACTAAAAAGTGAAATACAACAATTAATAGAAACAGAACTGCTTGTACATTTTAAAAAGTTGATTGCAAAGTTTCAAGAAGAAGGGACAATTATTGAAATACCACCATCTTCTGTATTACGACTTACGTTATCAGCTGTATTAGGATTACTCTTAACGAGGTTCTTATTATTGCCTGAAGAGAAATGGGACGATGAAGTGGAAATTGAAAATACGATTCAATTTATATTGTATGGACTAACGCCACGGAGGTAATGAAATAAATTATGCGAAATTCGCCGGTTGTTCAAGTTGCATAAAGG
>NZ_JBFUIN010000649.1:0-1743 GCF_056401855.1 Bacillus sp. P4_D3 | reverse complement strand
TATCAGGGCGGTTATTATACATATATGATTGCAATGCAAACGAATAATTATAAAAATCCCACGTTCCATACTTTGCATTTAATGTTTGTTCTGCTGTATATCGCTTAGCCGGATCAGGAGATAATCCACCAATTATACTTTTTCGCGGTACGACACTATCTAATCGCGTTGAGCCAGCAAAGAACTCTGCATTTCCCTCTTCAAACCAAGTTAAACGTTCATTTTGATATAATTCGCCTTGCCCCCATAATCCGGGTACCTCATATCTTCCCTGCAAATAGTGTGTAAACTCATGACGGAACAATTCTTCTAAACTATAAATACTCTGCTGTGGTGTACGTTCATATGTAAAGAATGTTCCCTTTCCTTCAATATACATGCCACCATTATTCGTTTCATATCCATACAATTGACGGTTAAATTGATATTCATCTGGACTATTGTAAATGACCATTGTTAATACATCATCAGCATGTCCACTTTCAAGCGGTTTATCACTACCAACTGTACGATAAAATTGTGCTCTTACTTCTTTTGCCGCCCAATATAAACGTTTTATTTTTTCTTCTGTAACTTTATCACCTGCTTTAAAAACGATTGCCCCATCATCAAATGTATATGTTTTCGGCAAATATTTTTGCTTGCCATCTTCTCTGATTTTATCTAAACTGATTGTTTTTCCATTTGCATCTACTCCGCCATAATTTGTAGTGATTTGTTCTGCCGCAACAAAGTATTGCTGGCCTAAATATGGATAAATACGCATCGCTTCTGTAGCAACTTGTTGTCCTTTTGTTGGTGTACTATGAAGCTTACCAAATCGACTAGCATAGTAAATACCATTATTAATTAACCATCCGTTTTTGTCTGTTACCGTTCCAATTAATGCAAAACGACTTATCTCATTAACAAAGCTATCGATTTTCCCATACCACATCGTATCTTTTGGCTCTTTGCCCGTATACATATACGACTGAACATCATAATCAATCTCTTTCATTAAGTTGTATATAGCATCGCCTTTTGTTCTATCTTCTAAAAACGTTCCAAGATTATCATTATATTGTTTTAAAATTTCAGATGCATATTGAATGATTTCAACATCAGCTGATGCGCCTCCAATTAACATTCCATAAGATGAAATAACTTTATTTTGTTCTGTTGAACCAAGTTTAAAATTTGGATTCTTCGCAATCGTTTTTAAAGCTGGTAAACATTTATCATGATAGCTACGTTCACTTAGTTTACTTAATTCTTGATGATAAAAACCTAAATAAAATCCTGAACGTATGACTTCTACTAATGTCTCAATTCCTTTTGAATCATCTTGCGTATAGGCTTGTCCTTGTTCTGCTAATTTATCAATGAGTGCTTGCATACGACTATCATCTTGATAAAATCTAAGACTATCATTATTAAACTGAAATAATTCCGGAATTTGATTCCATTGAATGGTAACAAGAAGATCAGCTAATTGTTTATTACTTAATTGATTCAACTCGGCCATCGAATATTTTTTTACATCAACGAGTTGTTTGTCATTTTCTTTCGGCATTGGCGGACGCTGTGATAGATCTGCTAACTTTAACCGTTTTGTAAATGACGGATTTTCTTGTACGCTCGAAGGATGTGCTAACTCGTCAAGGGATTGCTTTAATCCTATCGGTTCCATCTGCAATACATTTTTAGCACTTTTCTCTTTTGTCTCTGCTTGAACTTGTAATCCACTACATGATATGGTCA
>NZ_JBFUIN010000648.1:0-1747 GCF_056401855.1 Bacillus sp. P4_D3 | reverse complement strand
TAGTGGTAGTTTGTGGAATCCGACTGTCACTATTTTTGTATTTGCATACGGCTATGTAATTTAAGTAGAGTGTTGAAAATTTTCCGGAAAACGAAAAATCATATAAAGAGCATATTGGTCTTGTGTTTAATACAACTTAGATGGGAAAACTGAATCCTCATAGTTGGTTAAATCTTGATGGGTGGGCTAATAGATAAATAATGGGTTATAAACCTACTGAACTTAAATTTGTAGAGGAGGACTAAAAGATGATTAACTGGAAAGATAAGATAGCAACTTTGGTTTTAGTGAAGCAAKAGTTAATGAAACAAGATGTAGAGCAAATATGGCCACATCACTTTCCTGAAGTAGGAGCAAGCGAAGAGTATGTGTATGCTCTTGAACAAGAATTGGGTTATAAACTTGATTTAATATATCGAGATTTTCTACAACATGCTAATGGTTGGAAAGGTTTTTATCAAACTGTGGACTTATTTAGTATAGAACAACTGAAGAAATCCGCTATAATGGATCACGCTCAAATGTTATTAACAGTAATTGATGACGATGTTTTAAAAGAAAATGGTGTTTTAAGACAGGAGTTATTACCAATAGCGGTCTCTGAATTGGATAAGGACTTATTTGTTTTATGTTTACCAAATTCACGTAGACCAGGTGAGATAATTTGGTTTGCAGGAGAAAAAATAGATAGGTTTGAGAATTTTGAAGAGTATTTCTTGGCAATAGTTGATTACAATAGAGAAGAAATATTGGCTTTAAAAGGTGATCAACTAAAGGGAGAATTGAATTTGGAAATCTCTGTACACAAAAACAGTTCCTCAAAAAATTAGTGACGAGGCTAATGAAAAAGGGTGTGTTATTTGTGATATTAAAGGGAAGTCGTATAAATAATGGAAAATTATTATTGTGATAAGTGGTCTAATTTACAAAAAAACCTTGGAATAAAATTAATGAGAAGAAAGTAAAAACCTTTTATGAAAATTGTGACCTACATACTGCTGTTTTAAGGAATGGAGAGTAGCAGAGGGATATGTGTGAATAAATTTCGAAATAATTAAATAAATGGAAGGAGAATATAAATATAGTATGAAGCGGTTGATTGAAATAATAAAAACATTACCAAACTGTCGGGTTCATGAGCCTACAAAATTCCCGGAATTTGATAAGGATAAGCATATGCTTCCAAGTGATGTAAAAGAATTTTATAGTCTTTGTGGAGGGCTTATTTTATTTGAAAATGAGGAATACGCTATTCATATTGTGAAGCCAGAGGAGTTTGTTTTAGCTAATCCTATAATTATAGGAGAGTTATGTGCGGAGGATATTTCATCAAATTGGTATATTATAGGTAATGATCGTATGGATGGGTATGTAACGATAGATTTAAGTGAAGAGAGATTAGGTAGATGTTATGATAGTTTCTTCGATCGACACGGTATAGTTGGAGAGTCAAAAATTATCGCAAATTCATTTACTGATTTACTTAAAAACCTCATTAACAATCAAGGGCAATATTGGTATTGGCTAAAAACAAATTTTGAATCACTTGGAGATGCTTATGATAAAGAAGAGAAGGTTAAAGATAAACTTTGACGTGATATAAAAGGAAAACGATATTTGAAACGATGTACATATTTTGTTATGAGTTTCTATGTGAAGTGAAATGCTTATGTGAAGGTAAGTTAATGGATTTTTATAACGGGAATGTAAATAGAAGYTGCAAAATAAGGAGTAGTAGTTAATGAAT
>NZ_JBFUIN010000647.1:0-1760 GCF_056401855.1 Bacillus sp. P4_D3 | reverse complement strand
GGCTACTTATTGCATTTTTTAGCTAAGTAAAGTAGTTAATGTTAAACATTAAACTACTTCAATATACCCCTGTTCTAATTATAGAACAGGGGTATATTGGCTTTATATTTTTAAATTAAATAACCTCATTGGATTTTGACAAGAAAATAATTAATATAGATTTGAATTCTCATTCGTAAAGCATGTTTTAATCTTCTTAATGCTCTTTCATTTTTGTCTCAATGCTTGTTTTCAAATCAGTTGATACTTGATCGAAATACCCCAAAACTATCTTCCTAATATCATTGGATATAACTTTCAAATCATTAGCTAAATTTTCAGCAAGATGTTCTTTTTCAATGTGTGATAAATTCGCATAAAATTCACCAGCCTGCCCAAAATCATCTTGCTTAGTTATAGAAGTTCTTTCGAGTTTTCCTTCAACGTATCTTCCGTCACCGCTTGTAATTTGATTAGCGGGTGTCCAATCTTGCTGTTGGTTAACTGGTAATTTACGAAATTCGGGTCCAATTCTTCTTCTTTGAGAATCACTATAAATGTTAGCACGACCTTGCAGCATTTTATCATCTGATAGTTCTGCACCGTCTAGTAAATTAGAAGGGGAGAAGGAGACTTTTTCTACTTGTTCCATATAATTTTCAGGATTTTTATTTAATACCATTTTGCCTACGGGCATAAGAGGATACTCCTTTTCATCCCATACTTTTGTATCATCTAAAGGGTCATAAGAAAGATGTGCTTCATCTTTTGGATCCATGAGCTGGACATATAAACCATATTCCACTGGTTTACCAGCCTCAATTGCATCGTATAAATCTTTTCCACTATAATCAGGATTTTCGGCAGCTAGTTTATTTGCTTCCTCACTAGTAATGGATTGTACACCTTCAAATGGATACCAATGATACTTTACGTACTTTCGATAACCTTGAGCATTTCTCCAAACATATGTATTTACACTATGTCCTGGGATGTGGCGAAGACTTTTTGCCGTACCAGCATCAGAGTATAAACGGACAACAAAATGAATGGATTCGGGTGCTCTAGCGACAAAACTCCAAAATCTATTAGGATCTAGTAAGTTATTTTTAGGTGAAGGCAATAACGCGTTAATAGTTTCAGGGAAACGCATCGGATCACGAACAGAAAAGACAGGAAGGTGATTACATAAAAGATCAAATACGCCTTCTTTAGTATAAAATTTTGTAGCAAAACCGCGTACATTTCTAGAAGTATCAGGTGTTCCTTTCGTACTAACAGCTAATGAAAATCGCACCATAACAGGAATTTTCTCATTTGAATTTTGTAAAAAGCTAAGTTTTGTATGTTCAGCCATCGGATATATCGTTTGGAAATAACCAAATGCACCAAATCCTTTTACATGAACAGGTCTTTCTAAAATCTTTTCATGAATAAATTCTTGTAACGCCTCGTGCAGTACATTATCTTGCTTTAAAATAGGTCCACGTGAACCAACTGTTTGAGAGTGAAGTTTAGCTGGTTCATTAAGTTCTCGATTGCTATTTAAGTCTTCTCCTAATAAAGATTGCCTCTGTTTATCATGTTTTTCATTCATCGATATAGCCTCCAAAATTTTTTCGTTGGTTGTTACTAAATATGATTCTTTAGCCTTGATTATGTATTACATACGAAGTTCAAATTAGTAACATACCGCTAGATGAAAAAAAGGCACATACAGTGGACCTGTTGAAATAGAAGAAATTATGGAAAAATGAATATCGGGAAGAGAAATAACACGT
>NZ_JBFUIN010000646.1:0-1760 GCF_056401855.1 Bacillus sp. P4_D3 | reverse complement strand
AAATACGCGTTATCTAATATGGCTTGTAAACCTTTTATAAATTCATTTCTCACATCAGATTCTTTACTAGCCGCGCGATTTTTATTTTCAGTTAACTCTTCCTTTTTTTCAACTATCTCTGAAAGTGACAGTGGTGATGTTAATTCTTCTTCATATTTCATAAGATGTTTTTCATTTTCAGAAAGAATAAACGAACAATGTTCTTGCAGTAAATATTCTGTTTCTCGCTCCATTCCCTTTCTTACATACTGCTCTTTTTCTTTCATGATAGAAAAAATTAATGCTTCTAAACTTTGAATTTCATTGTATGGATGATTCATCATTCGCAATGATGTATAAAAAATACCATCCACTTCAATATCCCAGTTAGAAAAAGACTGTTTTACACTATCTCTATACTCTTCAAACGATAACTCATTTGCTTTATGTTTATCTATTTGGTTTACAACGAGATAAACCGTTTTATTACGTTGTTTCAATTCTTTAACAAATTGTAAGTTAACCTCTGATTGGACATGGTTATAATCCATCATATAGAAAATAACATCTGCTAAATGCAGTGTTGATTCTGTCGCTAATTGGTGGGCATCATCCGTAGAATCAATTCCGGGCGTATCAACTAACATAACCCCATCAGGAATTGGCGCATCATTTCGATAAATATGAACACCAATTACTTCATCACCGTCTTTACATATTTGTTTTAATTCTTCTGCTGAATATGCGCCGTCATATTCATACTGTTCTCCAGACTTAATCGTTACAACAACGCGATCAGATCCTCTTTCAATTTTAACGACGTTAGCACTCGTTGGAATCGGACTTGTCGGTAATAATTGCGCTTTATATAGGTGATTCATCATTGTCGATTTCCCCGCAGAAAAATGACCACAAAAAGCTAGCATAAGCTGCTCTTGTTTATATTTTTGAATCAATTCAAACAACTTCAAACTATTCTCTACATCGCCGTTTCTTTGCCACTCTTCATAAAAACAAACAAGTTTTTTCATACCGTTTGTCTGTACTATGTTTGTCATCCCCTTGTTCCCCTTTATCCAAGATGTATATACTTTATCCCGCTATTTGTGGGCAGTAAAAGCCCGTTTCGTGCGGTATAATAATCAATGAGGGATAGACCTCCCCGCTGATTAAAGTTTCACTTTATTATCATACTAAATTTTCAGCATATTCACATCAAAAATAAAAAATCCCTTTCATTCTTTTTACAAATGAAAGGGATTTTATGTAATATTATTCATTTTGTTGTTCCTACTCCATTTAATACATACTTTGTAACACCAACATATATAGCAATCGTTCCTGCAACAAGTGCATACACCATATTAACACACCAACCTTTTTTGATAATGATTATCAATTTTAAATACATTTTACCATTAAAGAGAATCATTATCAACAATTTTCTAAAAAAGAAAGCTCCTTCGGGAAAAGGAGCTTTACTGCCTGTTTTAAAGAAGTTTAAAACTTGCTGTGCACTCTTATTATATCTCATAATGCACATCTTAACAGTTTTAAAAATTGGAAATCTCCTCTATACCCTTCACCTTACATTTTGTATAATAAAAGGGATTTACTTAATAAGGAGGAAAATAATGACACGAAATATTCCACAAGGCGAGAGGATACACTCAATTGATATCATTAGAGGAATAGCTGTACTAGGTATTTTTCTTGTTAACTGGCCAGTTATTGCCGGAGTTGACTCAAGTGAAATTTCAGGGATTTACGAAGGAGTAGAC
>NZ_JBFUIN010000645.1:0-1766 GCF_056401855.1 Bacillus sp. P4_D3 | reverse complement strand
GTTTATCGTTTAATTGGCTCGTTAGAAGAAATGGACTTTTTACAAAAAACAGAAAAGGGAAAGTATCGTCTCGGAGTCGTTTTTTTACGATTTGGTCAACTTGTTTCACAAAGGTTATCCGTAAGAAATATTGCGATACCTTATATGAAAGAGCTTAGAGATAGTTTAGGGCAAGCAGTAAATTTAATTATTCAAGATGGTAATGATGCAATTTATGTTGAAAAAATGGAAGGAGCTCAGCCGGTACGTGTTTATACGGCGGTTGGAAGAAGGGCACCGCTTTATGCGGGTGCATGTCCGAGAATTTTGCTATCGTATTTTTCTGAGGAAGAGAAAAGAAAGTACATAGAGGAAACAGATTTAAAGCAGTTTGCGGATGGAACGATCGTGAATAAGGAGAATTTGTTAGAAGTATTACATATGGCGAAAAAAGAAGGGTACACAATTAGCTACTCTGAATTAGAAAATCATACAGCAGCTATAGCAGCACCAATTTTTGCAAGTGATGGAACGGTTGTAGCTGGCATTAGTATTTCGGGATTAGCAATTGAGTATAGCGAAAGTAACATTTCATATTTTACTGCGAAAGTGAAAGAAACAGCATACCGCATTTCGAAAGAACTCGGCTTTTGGGCATAGAAAGAGGGAGTGGGATGAAATTTTCTGCGTTAGGGGATCAAGCAATTATTGTTACATTTGGTGAAGAAATTGGGATGGATATATACGAAAAAGTACAACGATTATTTCAAGCGCTGAGGCGGCATCCGTTTGCAGGAATGGTTGAATGTGTTCCGTCGTTTACTTCATTAGCGGTGTACTACAATTTGTACGAAGTATGGAAGCAAAACGAGAGAAGTGAAAGGCCATATGATCACGTTTGCCAGTATATACAGGAGCTGTGTGATTCTTATAAAGAAGAAGTGAACCGAGATGTGAAACATATTTCTATACCGGTGTGTTACGGGGGAGAATATGGACCTGATTTAGAAGAGGTTGCGCATTATCAAGGCTTACAAGTAGAGGATGTTATTCGGATACATAGTGAAACAACATATTTCGTGTATATGTTAGGTTTTACACCTGGGTTCCCGTATTTAGGCGGGTTACCGAAAGAACTAGAAACACCTAGAAAAGAAACGCCGCGATTACAAATTGCTCCTGGTTCAGTAGGTATTGGCGGAAATCAAACAGGTATTTATC
Organism: Bacillus sp. P4_D3; assembly: GCF_056401855.1. Classification (NCBI taxonomy): domain Bacteria; kingdom Bacillati; phylum Bacillota; class Bacilli; order Caryophanales; family Bacillaceae; genus Bacillus; species Bacillus sp. P4_D3. The sequence goes on along the minus strand of NZ_JBFUIN010000645.1, from coordinate 566 downwards.
CGCTTGAAACACCAGGAGGCTGGAATATTATCGGCCGAACACCTATTTCTCTATTTAATCCAAAAGAAGAAACACCAACATATATTCAAAGTGGTATGTATTTACGATTTATACCAATAACAAAGGAAGAGTACGTATCGCTTGAGGGGGCTAAAGAATGGATGTAGAGGTTTTGCATGCAGGAATGTTTACAACAGTCCAAGATTTAGGACGATCTCATTATCAACAATACGGTGTACCTGTTGGCGGGGCTATGGATAAAAATGCGCTCAGGATGATTAATATGTTAGTAGGTAATGAGGAGAATGAGGCTGGACTCGAAATTACAATAATGGGACCTAAATTGTTAATCAAGAAAACGACTTTGCTCGCGATTGGTGGAGCAGATATGGAACCGTTGTTAAATGGAGAACGCATTCCATTATGGCGTCCCGTATTAGCTGAAGAAGGAAGCATGCTTTGTCTCGGAAAAGCGAAAAGCGGTTGCAGGGCGTATGTGACTTTTGCGGGTGGTATAAATATTGATCGTACGATGGGAAGTAAAAGTACTTACATACGTGCTGCTC
>NZ_JBFUIN010000644.1:0-1768 GCF_056401855.1 Bacillus sp. P4_D3 | reverse complement strand
ATATTATCGTTAAGCAATTCATTTAACTGAACCTCTTTGGAAGCAAGGAAAGGACTAAACATATTTTTAGATGAACATTCGTATACAATATTTTTATCTTTATCTAGAAAACGAATAGGTATTTTAAAGGTTTGATAGATTAAATGACAGGTATATCTTATATCAATTGAATTAATATACTGTAACATACTACTCACTCCATAAATTCACAATTTAATGCATACTGCTTAACAATGCGATATAAATCCAGTTTAATTTTGCAATATATATGTGCTACTATGTAACAAAAAACTGAACTGCAAGCACATTTTCCCCTTTGTTTTAACTCTTGCATACAGCGAAAAAAAACACTGGTTACCTCCATGCATAGTTAGGTACTACTGCCTAGCTAGAAAAAGAGAAATATGTTTTTGAAATTTATATTTATATAGTTTAATAAATGTTCATTAAATATATTTTTTGAAATATATTAATTTCTAAAAGATAATCAAATACATATTTTTAATAACCGTTTATACACATTTAGAAATCTATTCGAAAGGCCGTTTCTTCTTTGTATTTACACAAAAACATTTTAAACTTCCGCCTTACCTCACTCTTATATTAGTTAGCTATTAATTGCTAAAGAAAATAATATATGTTTTTCTCCAAAAAATATGGTGATATTTTGACATTAATTGTACTTATTATAAAAATTTATCAATAAATAAAGGCCGTCATACTTGCCCACCAAGAAAAGTTTGGGTTTCTATTCAATTCCGTTCCTGTTTTACATTACGATAATGTTCTATTTTGCATAGTCATGTCGATGCTTTAAAGGCACTATCTATTTGCCAACATAAAATATAATTCATCGTGTAATTATTTCTCTTTTTAACAACTTAATATTCTTCTATAAATATTAAGTTGTCTTATGTTAAAGTACATATGAGCAATTGGCACGAATTACACTTGTTGTGTTAATTTTCATCTTAAGGGCAGAGAATATCCTCTTATCATCATTTGTCTCAAACATTTCTGTTTGCAATCTATTATAGATTGCAAAAAATGCTAGTCTCATTTGAGGCTAGCATTTTTTACGACAACTCACTTTTTCTTTCTATTCTCCAAGTACGAGATACCACGAAAGCAATAACAGTTTTTTATTAAAAGATTTAACAGCAAAGAAAGAACAACTTAGAGCAATGAATCAAAGGATAAAGAAGCACTACGATAAGGAAATGATGGCTGGAACACTTAATCAAAGAAATATATCCAAATTAAAACAAATTAAACCGACTAATTCACAGATAGAACAAAACATACAAGAAGATCTTGTTATCTGATACAGCCGGTATTATGAGGTATGAAGATGTTGATAACAATTCATGTGTTACACGAGAATTAACTATTGAATATTGTAATCATTCCTATTTTCGAAACCTTAATATCATTCTATATACCTTAATATYATTCTATAAACCTTAATTATTCCTGTGTTAAACTATAAATGTAGCTTTAACATGAATATACTTCTTTAAACCGTTATGCTTGAAAGAACCTCATTTGTATTCGTAATCTTATAACTTGTGTAAGTGTTCGATTAGAAAACCGTGATCTAATCAAACAACAGGAAAAGCCATGTTACTCTATTAAGTAGGGTATGAAGTGACCCTATAAAGTTAGATAGGTTGTTCCATTAAGCAAAACTAAAAGGCATGGGCCCGCTATTATACGAAGCCACTGAAAAACTTGCGTTTTTTATAAATAAATTCATTATAGAGAAAAA
>NZ_JBFUIN010000643.1:0-1776 GCF_056401855.1 Bacillus sp. P4_D3 | reverse complement strand
GGCACGTTCCATATTATTTTGACTGCCGCTACCGAATCTTGCTTGTCCAACTATTAAATTACAATTGGATGCAACAGCGGTCTCAATTCGTTTTTGAATTAATGCGGTATGACAACCTTTACGTTGAAATTCTGGCAAAGTAGCAGAAGCAGCTAATGAAGCAACACCTTTATTTATATAAAGTACCCCTATACTAGCAGGAGTGTTTTGAACTTCGGCTATGAAAAAATGCCAGCCGGATTTATTGTAGAGAATTTCGTTATTTTGGTGCACACCATATTTTGTAAAGGATGGCATGTTAAATCCACGTACATATATGTCTGCAAAAATATCAAATTCATTTTCTTTTAGTTGGCGTACTGAAATGTTAGAAGGCAGCAGCGATGGGTCTTCTCTTGGTAAACTATATAAAGCGGTATGGAAGCTAGATTGATAAAAATCTTTTTGAGATAAGTATTGAAATAATTCAGTTGTACCTTGCGCTGGTGTAATTTCAAAACGGCAAGGGATTTGTAGTGATTGATAATAAGCGATGATTTCATCTATCTCATCTGTATTTGTAAATGTAATGCCCTTTACTGTATTAAAAGCAGGACCAGCAATTACTTTTGATGAAAAGGCAGTGGCACTCCCGAACTTTTTCATTTGTACTTGCATTGGGTTGCCGCTTATTGTTTGTAGTGCCTCTAATCTAGAAGAAAGCATATGTATTTCTGYGTTTTCAATTTCTTGTGCTGTATTGTATGTCATAATAGTACGCATAAAATTCCTCCATAAAATAATATAGTCGTAGTATATATACGATTTTTCTAATAGGATTCCTGTTGTAATGTAAGAGAATAAGAAGATTTTTGGAAGGGAAATGGAAGTGAACTGTCGAAGGGAAGTAGAAACAGATTAAAGGTGGTGCTCTCATGAAACAGAAAGACGTGCAGACATGCTCTCATTGCGGTTCTCATAACATAGGAGAAGGTGAGTTTATCGGTTATGCACAAATACGAAAAAAGGAGACGATGTTCACATCTTCACCAGTGGATGCTTATATTTGTACAGATTGTGGGAATATCCTTTTATTAAAAGTACGGAATTATGAAAAATTTAAACATAAGCCGCTATGATTGTTGAGAAGTGGTCGTATCCAACGTTGTATACAGAACGTCTTATCTTAAGAAAAATTGATATGAGTGATATTTTACATATATTCGAGTATGCTTCGGATAATAAATTAACAACTTATACTGTATGAGATGAACATCGATCGTTAAATGATACGAAAAAGTTTATTTATGAAATCATGGAACGATATGAGAAAGAAAAAGTCGCTCCTCTTGGAATAGTATTAAAAGAGAAGCAGAAACTCATAGGGACATGTGGATTTATAAGTTATGATTCAACTATACATAAATCGGAAATTGCATACGCCTTATCATGAAAATATTGGGGAAGAGGACTAGCTACCGAAGCGGCGTTAGCTTTTATTAGCTATGGTTTTAATGAGTTACGTCTTAATAGTATTGAAGCATCTGAAAGATTAATGAGACGTTTAAATATGGAGTATGAGTATACGATTCAAAATGATTTGTTTGTAAAAGGTAAATATCGTGATACGAAACGGTATTGTATATCCCGAGAAAGATATAGGAATAAATGAAATATTTCATAACGAAAACTCCTTTAAATGAATAAGGGAGTTTTTATTTTTACAACGAAAATTACCTTTAATTGTTATAATTGGTTATTAGGGGGTGTTGTTTTATCAATGCATAGTCAAAGAAG
>NZ_JBFUIN010000642.1:0-1778 GCF_056401855.1 Bacillus sp. P4_D3 | reverse complement strand
ATTTGGGATGAAGCGCCAGTAGATATGGACACATACCGACTATATGTTGGTGGACTTAAAGGTGGACATTCTGGTTTGGAAATTGATAAACAACGCGGTAATGCGAATAAAGTATTAGGACGAGTTTTACGTGATTTATCAATTCACATTCAATTTAATATGAGTGAAGTTCATGGCGGCTTAAAAACAAATGCAATTCCGCGTGAAAGTGTAGCTACAATTTTATTACGTGCAGAAGATGTACAGCAAGTAGAAGAAAAACTAAAATCATGGACACATATTTTACAAGAAGAGCTGCGTGCTGTTGATCCGGATGTTCATGTTTCACTTACAAAAGTAGAAGAAAAGGCGGAAAAAGTCTTTTCTAAAGAAACACAAAAACAGCTTATTTCTTCATTATTCTTAATTCCAAATGGTATACAAAGTATGAGTATGGATATTAAAGGTCTTGTAGAAAGCTCAACTAATTTAGGAGTTATTCAAACACTGCAAGATGAGATTAAATTACGAAGCGAAGTGAGAAGTTCTGTAAGTAGTTTAAAACAACATATTGTAGATGAAATTAAGTATATTGCGGAATTAGTAGGGGCAACATTTGAAAAAGAGTCTGAGTATCCAGAATGGCCATATAATCCTAATTCGCCTATCCGTAATTTATTCGAAAAAGTGCACCAAGAAAAATACAGCAAAGATGCTGAAATCTTCGCAGTACATGCAGGGATTGAGTGCAGCGTATTTGTTCAAAAAATGCCTGAGTTAGATGCAATTTCATTCGGTCCAGATATCTTTAATGTTCACACACCAGATGAGTATATTAGCATTTCTTCTGTTGTGAATAACTGGGGATTCTTTGTTGATGTAATGAAGGGAACGAAAGAATTAGCCTAAGTAATAACCGATGAATTTAAGTGCAGCCCATAAAAATTTATAGGCTGCTTTTTTGTATTGAATTTTTTATAAGTTTTGAGTATGGAAAATATACTGAACTTACATTACGTATATGAAGTGGAAATTTCATATACCGTATTTTATATAAAATATAAATAGTTTCAAAAGAAATAAAGTATAACAAATCCGTATTTATAAAAACAGCTTTATTATACTTTTCTCTATTTGACTTGTATAATTTATTACGTTATGATTTTTCATTATAACTGAAAGGCTTGAAGATAATGATTCGTCGTTTGAAAAAGTTTAAAAATGTCGCTGTCGTATTAAGCTTCTAAGTAAATTTCAAAAATCTACAATACTTAGAAGCGAGGAATATAGTTATGAAGCATCCATTATTTAATCATTGGTCTGAAACAAAGTATTTAAAAGATATAGTAACAAATCCACTCATTGAAGTAGGAGAGTACGCCTATTATTCAGGGTATTATGGAAATCAAAATTTTGAAGATGGTTGTGTAAGGTATTTATGGGGCGATGCTAAGTCCCAAGCACTTTTCAATCCAATTGRACAGATGGGTTGGCACCTGGATAAACTCATTATTGGAAATTATGTTTGTATTGCAAGTGGAGTTGTCATTTTAATGGGTGGGAATCATAACCATCACCCTGAATGGATTACAGTGTATCCATTCGTTGAGCAAATAGAGCAATCATATGAACCGAAGGGTGATACAGTCATTAAAAGCGATGCCTGGATTGGTATGAATGCTATTATAATGCCTGGCGTTACTATTGGTGAAGGTGCAATTATTGCAGCTGGATCTGTCGTATGTAAAGATGTTCCGCCGTATACAATAGTAGGTGGTAATCCTGCTAAAGAAATAAAG
>NZ_JBFUIN010000641.1:0-1782 GCF_056401855.1 Bacillus sp. P4_D3 | reverse complement strand
GTTTCAAGGTATATATCTATATTATACTGATTAAACTGAATGTTTATTTTTTTGCTTATTTCATTCATTATGTAAATAAAAAAGGATAATTAGCCCTCATAATGGACTAACTATCCTATTATTATATGAATTTAATAAAATCGAGGTCTTTTTTGTATACGATATAATATATAAGCTATAGATTAATCATTTTTCAAACCGTATATGAACGAACTTCAACATCTTTATTAAATTTACAATCCGCATCATGATTCGTGTACTTCCATCCCAATCTTTATTTGTAGGTAGATGTTTAAAGAAAGGGGAACAGCTTAATATTTTTATGTTAGAAGACCATCTTTCTATTGATTTTGGATTGTTTACATAAAAATACATCATAGCACCGTTATTACCAGATTTTTTTACAGTAGCATTCGAAAGCGTCAGTGCGAACTTTGATTCAGCATCAAAATATAACTCTCCTCCAGGAAAACGTTTTGCCATAGCGACAATTATCTCCTTCAGTTCCTCTTCTTTAAAGTAATAAAACACACCTGCTGATATAAAAAGAATACCGTCTTTTGGATCATATTTTATATCGTTGAACCAAGAAGTGTCAAAAAATGATTTGGCAATGTTTATATTTCGTGGTGTATCTTCAATTAATGTTTTGCGAAAAGCGATCGCATCAGGCAAATCAAGGTTATACCACTGTATTGTACCGTTATCAATTCTTGAAAAAGTAGTGTCTAGTCCAGAACCGATATTTACTATAGTAGCATTCGGATTCTTTGTAATAAATTTTTTTATAGTATCATCAATTTTTCGTGCACGGGTAATGTAAGTGATACATCCGTATTCGCCAAATGTATCTGCTATTTTAGAGAAATCAAAGTCGCATTCTTTAATAATCCGAATAGCTTCCGTATCATCTAAAATATCCTTGTTTTTCTCACTACCATATGCTCGTCCCCATAGTGGAATAAGCATAGTACCTTGAACTGATTGTAAATCTATTTCTTTAACCATGAAACGTCCTCCGTTTAATAATAAAAAATATTATATATATATGATTAGTCGTTATTTAGCATTTTTGATAGCATTTTATTTGTTTTATACAGTCCGTAAGTTAAATCATGTTGATCTTCTTCATTGAGTTTTTCAAGATTACTAGTGAAATTATTATAAATTTGTTTCCATCTTTCATAATGTGCTTTTTCAGCTTTATCTGTTAAGGAAATTAAAACAGCTCGTTTATCTACTGTATCTTGTTTTTTTATAATGTATCCGTTTTGCTCTAAATTACGAACGGTTACACTTAATTGTTGTTTAGGTATGTTTAAATAACTAGCAATCATTTTTAAATTTACAGCGACTTTTTGCTGGGCAATATACTCAACTATGTGTTGCTCTAAATGTGTAAATTCAGTGGATTTCTCTGATAATAATTTGAAAGTACCTGACATATTTAATAATAAATTCATGTATTCGTTTGTTAATTCTTTATTAGTCATTATTTTTCGTGTCCTTTATCAATTTAGTAATTATTTTATTACTATTTTCACTTAAAATCAAATAATTATATTGATATTAGTAATTGTTTATTTACTAATACGATGTTATTTAAGTCGTGAGAAATACAGTAGAGGAAAAGTTAAAGTATTTTTATAAGAGGAGAATGGAAAAATTATAAAATATTACTTTATACATAAAAAACTAATGAAGCCAATGTCTTTTTCAGTCATTATACTATTAATAATTTTATGGTAAAATCTTTTACATAATGAAATAAAGGGGTAGTAT
>NZ_JBFUIN010000640.1:0-1784 GCF_056401855.1 Bacillus sp. P4_D3 | reverse complement strand
CTCTATTACAACAAAGGAAGAGATACTAATACTTCTATTAGAAGATTTAGTTTTAGTAGCAGCTTTAAATAGTCCTTCTTCAGTTTTTACAAGTGATTTATTAACTAGGATACGTTTATTATCAAAGTCAATATCCTTCCATGTTAGTGCAAGTAACTCTCCACGTCTCATACCAGTATAGATTGCGAGTAAAAAGAACATATAGTACTTTTTATTTTTTTCTTTTAAATAATGAAGGAATCGATTACATTCCTCACTGGACCATGTTTTCATCTCACCTTGCTCTTCACGTGGTTTTTTAACCTTATTCATTATATTATCATGTATGATTTCCCATTCTACAGCGTGTTTGAAAATGCACCTTAGGCAGCGATGGATATTGCTGATTGTACCATTTGATAGTCCTTTTTCCTTAAGTTCAGCATAGTAGCTTTGAATCATTACGGGCTTAATACTTTTAATTTTTTTATAACTAAATGGGGGAAGGATATAGAGCCTAACTCAGCTTTACGAAGAGGCTTTAACTTTTCCCATACATCTAAAACAGTTAATTGTTTGTCATTATGGTATTGTCATTCCAAACGAATCCGAAGAAACAGGTGTAGGCTTATAAGGAATGCTTTCACAATTAACAAAAGCTTTTCAAGAACATGTGACAAGAACTGATGCTAGGTTGAAAGAATTAGAGCCTATAAAACCTAAAGGGAATATAAAACATAGGAACAGAGTAAAACGTCATAGAAGACCGTCTAGACATACGAAAAGGAATTGTCAGAAAGGGGTGTAATTATGCGAAATGAGGAAATTATTATAGACTTAGCAGATCCTGTGTTTACAAAGACAATTCGTTCCCGTCAAAATGATAAAAATGGATTGAAAATTACTGTAAATGTAAGAGAACTGGGGAATAGTGTTGATTTAACTGGATATGCAGTCAAATATGAAGCGAAAAATCATACAGGGGCATTCATTCGTGATGATGCTCAAATAATTGATGCGAAAAATGGTGTGTTTTCATATACTTTTACATCTCAAGCAGTTTCAACTTCGGCCGATTGGACTGCTTATTTTGTTATGGAAAAAAACGCTGAACGAACGAGTACCCCTGATATCCGAATTGTGCTTAAGCGAGATGTAAAAGAAGGAAATATGAAAATAGAAAACTATATTTCTGATTTTGAAAAAGCTATAGAACAAGTGGCAGGATATCGAAAAGAAATTGATGATACAAATAAGAGAATTATAGATACAAACAACAAATTTGTAGAGTTAACAACATTAATTAATGCGAAAGGTGTTCAAGTACCAAAGATCACAACAGAATCAGGTGGGCAAACTATTTCTGTTAGTGATATCACAAAGAACATTCTCGACGAAATAGCTGCAAAAGGTGCTGGGATGAATACAATTTATTGTGCTACAGGTGTGCAAAATACAATTCCATCGAGCAAACCTTGGAGGGGAATTTCTTATTTTAATCAGAATAATATTGGCTTTGTAATCGCTAAAGATAGTGTAGGTGGATTTTATACAAATTATCTAAACGGAAATAACGGGTGGACAGGGTGGACAAATCATGTCACAAGAGAGGATTTTGTAGGGTGGGATTTTACTGTACAAGGATTTAAACGATCTACCGATACATATTGGACTCAGATGTCAATCACTAACGCTTCAAACGTTGAAGGAAGACAAGTTACTAGAGCGAAACGAAGTGGCGACCAAGTTTCCGTTATAGGCTCTTTAAAGAATATAAAAGAAGGGCAAGTTGTATTCAATGTTCC
>NZ_JBFUIN010000639.1:0-1788 GCF_056401855.1 Bacillus sp. P4_D3 | reverse complement strand
GACCAGCTTGGTTCTTTTCGCCAGATGTTGGCCCGTTTTTGTATGAGAAGTTAGTTATATCAGTAAGTTTACTCGTTCCAATTGGCTCGGCATTTTTAGCGTTATTAGTCGGGTACGGATTGCTTGAGTTTATCGGCACGTTTTGTCGTCCGATTATGAGACCGTTATGGAAAACACCTGGGCGATCAGCAATTGATGCGGTTGCTTCATTTGTAGGAAGCTATTCGTTAGCCTTATTAATTACTAACCGCGTTTATAAAGAAGGAAAGTATACGACGAAAGAAGCAGCGATTATCGCAACAGGCTTTTCAACAGTATCCGCAACATTTATGATCATTATCGCAAAAACACTAGACATTATGCATTTATGGAATGTTTATTTTTGGACTACGCTTGTTGTAACATTCATCGTGACTGCTATCACCGTAAGAATCCCGCCACTTAGTAGAAAACCAGATACATATATTACGAAAGAAGGATTCCCAGAGCCCGTTTATAAAGAGAAAATGTTAGAGCGAGCTTGGGAAGATGCGTTAGAAGTATCAAAATCTGCACCGAGTATTATGAAAAATATCGCAGTGAATTTAAAAGACGGATTTATAATGACGATGGGGATTTTACCATCTATTATGTCAGTAGGATTAATTGGTATCGTCTTGGCAAAGTTTACGCCAATATTTGATTGGGTTAGTTATATTTTCTACCCATTTACATGGGCTTTACAGCTCCCAGAAGCGGAACTAGCTGCTAAAGCAGCATCAGTTGGTATTGCAGAAATGTTTTTACCTTCTCTTTTAGTTGTAAGTGCACCACTCGTGACAAAGTTTGTTATTGCGGTTGTTTCGGTGTCATCTATATTGTTTTTCTCCGCATCAATCCCTTGTATATTATCAACAGATATTCCGTTAAAAGTATCTGAACTTATTATTTTATATGTGCAAAGAACGATTTTAACGTTGTTGATTATTACACCGATTGCATACATACTTCTATAATGAATGAACTCGCTTTAAAGAAAAGCGAGTTTTTTAATGGTATTCGTTTTAAAATATATAGATAATACGTTATTGTTTTGTATGATATAGTTACAAGAGGGGAGGGGTAATAAATGGAAATTGTTCACGAAAGAGCAAAGTTACGGTTAATAGATAGCAATGATGTCGAAAAAATGTTTTCAATCGTGGAAGGAAATCGAGATATTTGGGCGTATTTAATCTCTAAAATGGATACTGTTCAAGATATGCAGCAATATGTTCAAAAGGCGATAAAAGCTTATGGGGCAGGTAAAGATTTGCCATTTGTTGTTGTTGATGAAAAGACGAATGAAATAGTAGGGAGTACACGCTTATATAACATTTCAGTTGAAGATAAGACAGTGGAATTAGGGCAAACGTGGTATGACCCGAGTGTACAGCGTACGAGTATGAATACAGAATGTAAGTATATGTTATTACAATATGCTTTTGAAAAATTGCATATGCGGAGAGTACAAATTAAGACGGATGCCCGAAATGAAAAAGCACAAAGAGCAATTGAAAGACTCGGCGCAGTAAAAGAGGGGGTACTTAGAAACGAAAGAAAATTACCGAGTGGACATGTTAGAGATGCAGTTGTATACAGTGTTATTGCAAGTGAATGGCCAGCTGTAAAAGAACGGTTATTAGAAAAATTAGAGTCGTATAAAGAAAAACGATAATTCATATTAAGAAAGGTGTATTGATCGTCAAGATGAAAAATATACCTTTTTTCTTACAAAACAGTTACTTCTTTTGTTTCATCATTCCATTA
>NZ_JBFUIN010000638.1:0-1799 GCF_056401855.1 Bacillus sp. P4_D3 | reverse complement strand
GTATTTCTCCATTATCACTTGCAACAAACCAGCCATCCCACTCTTGGCTAATATTTAATATTTCACTTCTCACTCTTTCTTCATTGTAAAACTCCTTGATCGTACTTTCTATGTATTGCTGGGGCAACAAACCTGGGTATGTATTTCTATAACCGTCTGAACACACTTTAATAATCCCTTGTATATCTTCTACTCTTGCTTTTCTGTATTCAATCATATTGCATCCTCCCCAATTATAAATAAACAATTCATACATTATATAATTCAATATTCAAACAATTAATCCTATCCGTGTTTTTATACTATATTTCTAAAAACTCTATAGTCGTTTCACATACATTATCTGTTTCTTCGATATCTGGAAAATGTGCACTATTTTCAAATATAACAAGTTTACTATTTTTCATATGACTCGTTATTCTTTTGCTCATTTCCACACCCGTATTACAGTCATGCGCTCCAACTATGACACATGTATCTTGTTCCAAATCATTAATGCGCTCAATAAGCGGTACAATTGATTTCGTTTCAAAAATAACTTTACTCATTTTTCCTGTATTACTTAAATGACTTTCTTTCCAAAGACTACGATTTAACTTTGCAAATTCTTGATTTTTAAACAATAGCTGATTAGCTACATGTTTCTATATAAATTCCAAACAAGTATTACAACAAAAGCTGTACCCTTATACAAAAAGGTACAGCTTTTTAACAACATACGCTAAAAGGTTTATTATCCTAACTAAATCACTTTCACATAGCTTCAATAATTCATTTGTTAACATGCATTCCAAATTCTTTCGATACATTGAATCTATAACATTACTTAATTTTTATAGTCAAATAATAMAAATTTATTTATGCTACATTAACACMTTTATTCTTCAAAACAAACTTTTCAAATAAAAAACGTACAAGAGGTCCCATTATTATTAATTGAAGTGGGTACGCTATAATGAAATTTTTAATAAAAACCGAAAAATAAATTGAAACGAATGAGTCACCATGTAATCCATTATGTAAATACATCATAGCCATTCCGTAAAATGACATAAAGAAAACCATTCCAATTACCATCGCTGTTGCCATCGCAATAATCATGTTTACTTTTTTTGATTTATCAAATGGTAGTGCAAATACAATTTTTTTCGCACACGGTCCAACGATACATATTTCAATTAATAGCGCAATAATAAATCCAATTATTAGTTCTAATGCGATCTCCTTAATATGAATTGACCCTCCTGCTCCATTCATTAATAAATTGTAAAACGTCATAACTATAACCATCCCTAGGCACATCATCATACCGAATTGGAGGTTTTCCTTTCTTGTTGTTGGCAATTTCTATCATCCTTTCTGTTTAAGTCTTTGTCATTATATCGATATCGAAAACCTCTTCGTAAGTGAACAATTTGTGAACGTTTTTTGAAACCGTTTCAAATACCTCCCCTACTTTTCACTCAAATCTACTTAACTTACTTTATAACTTTCTATTTGTAGAGGTTTTATATATTTAAATGTTGAATTACTAAATTTATGACACTTACCATAGGAGGTTTAACATGAATGAATCTGAATTTTACTCATATCACATCGTTACAAAAAATAAAATGAAACTTGGACAAACAATCCACTTTGACAAAAATCAAACTAATACCTTATATCACTTCTTTTTTGAAAGAGAACAATTAAATTCTAACAGTGAAGATTCTATTCAAATTTTAAAAAATCATTATACAAATGAAGAATTACATATAAATAATGAAAATGCTAGAGTAGTTATGAATTATATAGAT
>NZ_JBFUIN010000637.1:0-1799 GCF_056401855.1 Bacillus sp. P4_D3 | reverse complement strand
CCTATATGGTCTGTYGTGRGMGTGGTGATGGCACACCGCAATCTTGCACGTCAGCGATACCAGAAATGGACTTCGCCTTTGGTAGCAAGAATCCCACTGACGTTAGTCAGCTGGCCCCTTTAGGGGTGGGAGTGTCAAATGTACAATTTTTTGATTTAAATGGGCTACCAGAAAACATTAGCCCGTTCATTAAAAAGTTAATTCAACAGCAAGTCGTCTCTATTTAAATGTGAAAAAGAGACCTTTTTGAAGGCCTCTTTTTTTCACTTCACTTCTGCATGTAAACAAGATTTAAAATGTCCAAGTGCATATTCATGTCCTTGCGCATTAAAAGATGCTACTGCTTTTTCATAAACCACAATTTGAAACCCTTTGTTATAAGCATCTACTGCTGTATGAAGGACACAAATATCTGTACATACACCTACAAGATGCACTTCCTCTATTCCTCTTTCTCTTAGCTTCATTTCTAAATCCGTTCCTGCAAAAGCACTGTAACGTGTTTTGTCCATATAGTATACATTCTCAGCATTTTTATATTTTTCGTATACATCTTGTAATTCACCAAACAAGTCTCTTCCATTTGTACCTGCTATATTATGAGGTGGAAACAATTTCGCTTCAGGATGATATACATCATTGTCTTCATGTTTATCGATCGCAAATACTACGTAATCACCTTTTTCAATAAATTGTTTCGTTACATTTACAAGTTCCTTCTCAATTTCTTGACCTGGTTTCCCGCAAGTTAAAGCACCTTTTTCAGCTACAAAGTCATATGTATAATCAATATTTATAAGCGCTCTTTTCATAACTACAATCTCTCCTTCTTCTGTTTCACAGTAAACAATAGAAAATTTGTTATTACGACATCGTATGTACTATTCGACATTACAAATGAAATACCTACATTTCCCTCTCAATACTTACCTTAATCCGAGTTTATCCTACAATCGGTACACAATGACAAAACATACAGTTCCTATTATCAAGTCATGGATTTGATAACTTAACTTAATTTAGATACGAACAAACCGATTCACATCTTCAACCTCTTTCACTTTCGTAGTAGTAAAGAGTAATTTCTTACTATTCATACGTACTAGAAAGTGAAACAAATTATTCTCAACAACCTAATTCTATCCAAATTAAAAAGTACACTACCACTTTAAGTAATGTACTTTTTATCCATAATTAAGACGCAGGCTTCGTTTCAAACGTCGCTTGATTAAAGCTAATGACTTTTCCTTTCGGGTCATTGTTTTCAAACTGAGCTGCAGTAATCGTATGACTACCTGTCTCAAGTGTCTTTTCTTTTAATTGTACTGTTGTCTGTGTTGTACTAGTTACTTGATGTTTATCTGCAAATATTTGATCTACAAATACGAATGTTTCTTTATCGTTTTGAAAATTAGAAAGTTCTAATTCAACTTGCTGAATTAAAGTATCTTTTTTGATAAATACAGTCGGTATATTGCCATTTTCAGAAGTACCATCTGGCGTAGTTACTTTTACTTTCCCTTCTCCGATTGGCACTGCTCCTTCCGGAAATACGACCATATTCTCATCACTTGCATTTACAACTTGTTCTTCCTGATTTGACTGTGCATCTTCTTTTTCCTTTGGAGCACCACAGCCTACTAATAACAATACAGACAATCCAGTGATTATGAATTTCTTCAAAATTCATCCCCCCTGTTATTTCATTATAATTTATTATACAAAAATAACTTCTTAATTTTAAAACTAGTTTTTAACACTTTCATGAACAAATATTAGCTTGCTCACGATTACTGTAC
>NZ_JBFUIN010000636.1:0-1802 GCF_056401855.1 Bacillus sp. P4_D3 | reverse complement strand
GAATTCTTCTCCAAATTCCGCTTTACTACTATGCTTTTTACCCTTATGACAGAAGAATTCTATGAAATAAAACGTTAAATAGTTTAAAATTATCAGATAACACTAGATATTTTAGTCTATTAATTATTATAATAGACTATGAGATGGTTATATAATTGAGACAAAAAAGGTAAATACCTAGGTGGGGCCTAGGCGGTGTTTTCTTTTTACGGCTTAGATATAAAAACACCTACTCTTTTTTGCCAATATAGGGGATGGAGAGATTATCATGAGCAACATGCAGCAAAAAACAGACGTTATCTTAATTGGCGCTGGAATTATGAGCGCAACGTTAGGATCATTACTTAAAGAATTGGCACCTGAATGGGAAATTAAAGTATTTGAAAAACTCGCTAATGCCGGAGAAGAAAGTTCTAACGAATGGAATAATGCTGGTACAGGACATTCTGCGCTATGTGAGCTTAACTATACGTCCGAAAAATCTGACGGGTCTATAGATATTGGTAAAGCTGTAAAAGTAAATGAGCAATTTCAACTTTCAAGACAATTTTGGGCGTATCTTGTTAAGAGAAACTTAATTCGTAATCCACAAGATTTTATTATGCCACTACCTCATATGAGTTTGGTGCAAGGAGAAAAAAATGTGGAGTTTCTAAAAAATCGTTTTGAAGCGCTTTCAAAAAACGCTCTATTCCAAGGAATGGAATTTTCTGATGCTCCTGATACATTAAAAAAATGGCTTCCACTCATTATGGAAGGTCGTAACTCTAATGAACCGATGGCTGCAACGAAAATTGATTCTGGAACAGATGTTAACTTTGGTGCGTTAACACGCATGTTGTTTGATTACTTAAAAACTAAAAATGTCGAACTAAACTACAAACACAGTGTTGAAAATATTAAACGTGCGAAGAACGGTTTGTGGGAAGTGAAAGTACACGATATGAATAGTGGTAAAATCGAACACCATACTGCAAAGTTCGTCTTTATCGGCGGCGGTGGTGGTAGTCTACCTCTACTTCAGAAGACTGGTATTCCTGAATCAAAACATATTGGAGGATTCCCAGTAAGTGGACTATTTATGGTATGTAAAAACCAAAAAGTTGTAGAGCAGCATCATGCAAAAGTATACGGAAAAGCTAAAGTTGGCGCTCCGCCAATGTCTGTACCTCACCTTGATACAAGATATATAGACAACAAAAAAGCTTTACTGTTTGGACCATTTGCAGGCTTCTCACCTAAATTCTTAAAAACTGGCTCAAACCTTGATTTAATTGGATCTGTAAAACCGAATAACGTCTTAACGATGTTAGCAGCCGGTGTAAAAGAAATGGGATTAACAAAATACTTAATCCAACAAGTTATGTTATCACACGAAAAGCGTATGGAAGAATTACGTGAGTTTATTCCGAACGCTAAAAGTGAAGATTGGGATACTGTCGTTGCTGGACAACGTGTGCAAGTAATTAAAGATACTGATGCAGGTGGTAAAGGAACACTTCAATTTGGTACAGAAGTTGTTAGTGCAAATGACGGATCAATCGCTGCGTTACTTGGCGCTTCTCCAGGTGCTTCTACTGCGGTTCACGTTATGCTTGAAGTATTAGAAAAATGCTTCCCAGAACGTATACTAGCATGGGAGCCAAAAATAAAAGAAATGATCCCTTCTTATGGCGTATCACTAACGGAAAATCCAAGACTGTTCCAAGAACTTCACGCTTCAACAGGACGCACACTTGGGTTAAATGAAAAAGAAGCTGTTCACAATTAATGAATAGATTAAAAAAACGACATAATAAAAA
>NZ_JBFUIN010000635.1:0-1807 GCF_056401855.1 Bacillus sp. P4_D3 | reverse complement strand
TATTTGATGTAATAGCAGATAAAATTTTGTTTTATCCTAGAAACTATATGAAATTAAAACATCATATTGCGAAATTAAGCGAATGTGAGTGGTTTCGAAATTTACACGAAGATACGAAGTATACAA
This sequence comes from Bacillus sp. P4_D3, assembly GCF_056401855.1. Lineage (NCBI taxonomy): Bacteria > Bacillati > Bacillota > Bacilli > Caryophanales > Bacillaceae > Bacillus > Bacillus sp. P4_D3. Next base: position 1,681 of record NZ_JBFUIN010000635.1, on the reverse strand, counting down.
GTTTAATTTGGAGTAACAGAAAAATTAAGAAGTACATTTTGTCTTCCGGAAATATGGAAGGACTTTTAAAATCTGAAAGAAAACAAACCGAATTCGCCCAACTTGTATATAGTGAATATAAAAAGAGAAGGTAAGAATTTTTTTATTTTTCATATTTGGCGAAACAAATGGTACAATGAAAGCTAATGTGAAAAATAAGGAAAAGAAGTGGTCAATATGAAAAACTTTTTAGAATTAGGAATTAGTGAAACTTTTAATCATACATTACGTGAAAATGGAATCACAGAAGCAACACCGATTCAAGAGAAAGCAATTCCTGTTATTATGTCAGGAAAAGATATTATTGGACAGGCGAAAACAGGAACGGGTAAAACGTTAGCATTCGTGTTACCGATTTTAGAAAAAATCGATCCAGAGTCTAGTGATGTTCAGGCTTTAATTGTTGCACCAACAAGGGAACTAGCCCTGCAAATTACAACTGAAATTAAAAAAATGCTTGTTCAAAGAGAAGATATTAATGTACTAGCGATATATGGCGGACAAGATGTAGCACAACAATTAAGAAAATTAAAAGGTAATACACATATTGTTGTTGCGACACCAGGAMGATTATTAGATCATATACGACGTGAAACAATTGATTTAAGTAATCTTTCAACGATTGTACTAGATGAAGCGGATCAAATGCTTTATTTCGGTTTCTTATATGATATTGAAGATATTTTAGATGAGACACCTGATAGTAAACAAACGATGTTATTCTCAGCAACGATGCCAAAAGATATTAAAAAATTGGCGAAACGTTATATGGATGAGCCGCAAATGATCCAAGTACAAAGTGAAGAAGTAACGGTAGATACAATTGAGCAGCGTGTCATTGAGACGACAGATCGTGCAAAGCCAGATGCACTTCGTTTTGTTATGGATCGTGATCAGCCATTTTTAGCAGTTATTTTCTGTCGTACAAAGGTTAGAGTAAGTAAGCTGTATGATAATTTAAAAGGACTAGGTTATAATTGTGCTGAACTTCATGGTGATATACCTCAAGCGAAACGTGAAAGAGTCATGAAGAGTTTCCGCGAGGCTAAAATTCAGTACTTAATTGCGACTGATGTAGCAGCTCGTGGACTTGATGTAGATGGTGTAACGCACGTATTTAACTTTGATATCCCTGAAGATGTAGAAAGTTATATTCACCGCATTGGCCGAACAGGACGTGCAGGTGGATCAGGTCTTGCAATTACGTTCGTTGCAGCGAAAGATGAAAAACATTTAGAAGAAATTGAAAAAACGCTTGGTGCACCAATACAAAGACAAATAATCGAACAACCGATGATAAAAAATGTAGATGAAAATGGAAAACCGGTACAAAAGCCGGCTCCAAAGAAATCAAGTGAATATCGTCAAAGAGATAGCCGTGAAGGTTCAAGAAGTGGTTCAAGAAACGATTCAAGAAATAGTTCGAGAAATGATAACAATCGATCATTTAATAAGCCAAGTAATAAGAAAAGTAGTACAAAACAAGGTCAGCAAAGACGTGGCCGTTAAATCTTAAAATAGTAATCGGGATAAAGAGGGTTGTTATTATTTGTCGATAAGTTGATAAATAATAACAATCACCGATAAAATTTTAGATATGATTGTAAATCATTTTATTTATTAGATAGACAAAAAAGAGTCG
>NZ_JBFUIN010000634.1:0-1809 GCF_056401855.1 Bacillus sp. P4_D3 | reverse complement strand
TACAACGTATATAAAATACTTTACATTATGTTTAAGTTAAAAACGAATTGTGTAAATCTTTTTCACGGAAAAATGTAAACGTTTTATTAGGGGGAGAAAGTATGGGGAAGCTATTTTTAAAAATATGTTTTTTTGCATTAGTGACTGTTTGTTCATTTGTAGCGAAAACATCTTACGCTGAAGAGAGKCAACAAAATAATTATCCTATGATTTTAGTGAATGGATTTGCTGGATGGGGTAGGGAAGAAATTGTAGGGGTAAAATATTGGGGTGGTGTTCATGATATACAGGAAGATTTAAAAAGAAATGGTTATAGAGTTCATACGGCTGCTGTTGGCCCTGTTTCTAGTAATTGGGACCGTGCATGTGAATTATATGCGCAAATTAACGGTGGAACAGTAGATTATGGTGCGGCGCACGCTGAGAAACATGGACATAATCGTTTTGGTAGAACTTATAGTGGATTTGCACCGAATTGGAGTGAAACAAATAAAGTACATTTAGTTGGGCATAGTATGGGTGGACAAACGACAAGAACATTAGTCCAGCTATTAAAGGAAGGGAGTTTTGAAGAAAAGAATTATGTGAAAAACTATCCAAACGCAAAGATATCACCACTATTTGAGGGTGGTAAATCATATGTTCATAGTGTTACAACATTAGCAACTCCGCATAATGGGACAACACTTGCCGATGGAAGTCTCTTGTTGCCGTTCGTTAAAGATTTACTCATTACTGCTGCAAGTTTAGGAGGAAACAATAATTTATCATTATATGATTTTAAATTGGATCAATGGGGTATGAAAAAGAATGGTGGAGAGTCCTTTTTCCAATATACTGATCGTATTTTAAATAGTTCAATTTGGAAAAATACAAAAGATATAAGTCAATGGGATTTAAGTACTGATGGTGCAAAAGAGTTAAATAATTGGGTAAAGACGCAATCGGATGTATATTACTTATCGTATAGTGGACATGCATCGCAAGCAGCACCTATAACAGGTTTACAATTACCTCATATTACGATGAACAAAGTGTTAATGGGTAATGCATTTTTCTTAGGTTCCTATGCAAGATATGAAGAAAATCGCCCATTAATTGATACATCTTGGTGGCAAAATGACGGTGTAGTAAATACAAATTCTATGATTGCGCCTTCGTCTAATATTGCCGTAAATAATAATGAGTCTTTACAGGTTGGAAAATGGAATCATATTGAAACGAAAGTAAATTGGGATCATCTCGATATGGTAGGATTAAGTGTTTCAGACACGTTAGGTTTTTCTAATATTCAAGAATTTTATAGAACAATTGCAGAAAAGTTATCATGGCTACCGCAATAGTTAATAATAAAGCGCTCTCGATGGAATTCGGGGGCGCTTTATATTATATTGAAAGAGGGATTTGGTAGAAAAATATGGGGGGATATTATGAAAATTTACATTGTACTATCTGGATATGGAACAGTAGGAAGAGAGTTTATAAAATTATTAAATGAAAAATATTTATATATAAATGAAACATATGGAATAAATTTAGTGGTAAGTGGCGTATTAGGTAGAAATGTTGCAATACGTAATGAGGGAGGGTTATCTATTCATCATTTATTAATGTATGGTGGCGGTACTGCTGCGATTGAAAAATATATAGAACATCATCCGGAGGAACGTGGAACAAGTGGGATAAGTGGCACTGTATTGGTAGAATCAACTGTTACAAATCTAAAGGATGGAAATCCAGGAAAACAATATATAAAACAAGCGATTGAGAAACATATGGATATAGTCGCAATTTCTAAAGGTGCACTCG
>NZ_JBFUIN010000633.1:0-1813 GCF_056401855.1 Bacillus sp. P4_D3 | reverse complement strand
CTGATTATTAGCCTTCACCAATCGGGCTTTTACGGGATTAAAAAAAGACTCCCACTAATGGGAAGTCCTTTATCTCAATATTTCATTCGCTTCTTTTTCATAAATTTTATCAAACGAAGTCATGATGCGCTGCGATGCTTGAATCATTTTTTGATTCGTCATTAAATCTGCCATCTCTTTCGTCATATCAACATTTGAATTTTCTAGCATATGATTTTTCACAATCCCTGTTCCATTCGGTAAATCAGCAACGTTTCCTTCTGCTAGTGTAAAACTTTTATTTTCACGTTGCACGAGACGAGCATTCGTTTCTGCATCTACTGTTTTCGTTTGCAAGCGGCCAATATTATTTTGTGTTACTTCATCGTATAATGTACCGTCTGCTTGTACAGCTATCTTTGCTCCTTCTGGAATACGAATACGTTCATTATTCTCACCCATTACGAAAGCACCAGATGCTGTTTGTAAATAACGATCACTATTTAATGTAAAACTACCGTCTCTCGTTAAAAATGTTTCATCATTTTTAGAAGTAACGAAAAATGATGATGTACCAGCCGCACCGTCGTCTAAAAAGAAATCTGTAGCACTATTTGTCATTTGTACATTTCCTTGTACTAAGTTCACATGCGTCGCAGCTGGTACGACAGCGTAATCGGCCGAACCGATATTTGTCGCCGATCCGTCTCCGCGGCGATATGTGTCTTGCACATCAAATACTTTAGAAGTCATGTTTTCTGCTTTAAACCCTGTCGTTTGGGCATTTGCGACGTTATTAGAGTGTACATTTAAACGCTGCATGTAATTCATCATACCCATAGAACCTATATAAAGACCGTTCATACTCGTTTGAATAAGGCAAGTGCCTTATTCTTCACCTCTCTTCTTACGATGTTTGTAACATTTGTTTTGCTAAATGTTCAGCTGTAGCGATATGTATATGTTGCTTCACGTCTTGTCCATCTGTCATTAATACAATTGGAGCTGATGATACAGCTGGAATTTTCAACAATTCACCACTGCTCGCTGTTTCATCAAATTTCGTAAACACGATACCATCAATATGAATATCTTTAAAGTTCGTAATGATTTCAATCATGTCTTTACTTTTCATAGAAGCTGATAACGTTAAACAAATATAATCTGGCTCTACTTGTCCCATCGTTTCAATCATTTCTTCAACCGTTTCTGACGTACGATAATTCTTCCCGGCTGTATCTATTAATATATAATCGACGCACGCTTCTTCTTTAAAATAAGTGAGCGCCCTTGTCATTGCTGCTTCATCTCGCACAGCGATTACTTCTGACCCAATTGTTTTTACGTAATCTTGTAATTGCTGCACTGTTCCAATGCGAGAGTGGTCCGTCGTAATAAAACCAACTGTTTTGTTCTTAGCGTGAAACTGCCATGCCATTTTCGCAAGTGTCGTCGTTTTTCCAACGCCAGTTGGACCGATTAATGCAATCGTTTGTACTTCTTTTTCAAATACGTTTTCAGTATTGAAATGAGATCTCATATCTTCCAATATGTATCCGATGACTTCCTCTTCTGTAATCATCGTTGCATTCTCAAACTTCACTTTTAATTTTTCAGCATATGCATGAATGAAATATTGTTCCACATCGTTTTGTTCTAACATCCGAATTACTTTTTGAATAATAAATGGCACAGATTCCTGCTTTTCTTTTTTAACAACTACCTCTTCTTTCTTGACAGGAATAGCTTGTTTCACAGCATGCTGTTTTTTCGTTACTTTCGTCGCCTCCGCAGGCTTCACAACGACAATCCCTTTTTCAAACAGTTGTAATAG
>NZ_JBFUIN010000632.1:0-1816 GCF_056401855.1 Bacillus sp. P4_D3 | reverse complement strand
TTGTAGMAGAGTTTTTTTTGAGCAAAATGTTTTTTGGTKTATTAGGGCTATGATACAATTACATAAGTCAGACCTTTCACTAGGTGAAGTAAATGTAATGTATTATTGTATACATATATTTGGAAGGAGAACCACTATGAAAAAGCATTTATATATAAATGGGATATGGAAATCAGTAGGGACGTATAAACCATTGTATGCACCATATTCTGAAGAAACATTAGCGGAGATTGCGCAAGGTACAGAAGATGACGTTAAGGAAGCAGTAGTTTCAGCTAAAAATGCAATGAAAGAAATGAAAAAATTATCTGCATACGATCGCGCAACTATTTTAGAAAAGGTTGCACAAAAAATGGATGAGAGAAGAGAAGAGTTTGCAGAGATTATCGCAAAAGAAGCTGCAAAACCAATTCGTGCTGCACGGGGAGAAGTAGATCGCACTGTTCAAACATATAAGTTTGCAGCTGAAGAAGCGAAGCGAATATATGGTGAGACGTTACCATTAGATGCTGCGCCAGGAGCAGAGGGCCGTATAGCGTATACAATTCGACAACCAATCGGGGTTATTGGTGCTATTACACCGTTTAATTTTCCGCTTAATTTAGTAGCACATAAAGTAGGCCCAGCAATTGCGGCTGGAAATACTATTGTGCTAAAGCCAGCCGACCAAACGCCACTTTCGTCGTATGCATTGGTAGAATTATTTGAAGAAGCTGGTTTACCAAAGGGAGCTTTCAATATAATTTCTGGACCTGGATCTGTTGTAGGTGAGGCATTAGTAAAAGATGAGAACGTTGCTAGTATTACTTTTACAGGAAGTCCGAAAGTAGGTATTGGAATTAAGGAAAAATCTGGATTGAAACGAGTGACGTTAGAATTAGGATCGAACGCTGCTGTAATTATTGATGAAGATGTTGAATTGACAGACGAAATAATTGAACGTGTAAAATGGGGCGCGTTTGTGAATAATGGACAAGTTTGTATTTCAGTACAACGTGTTTTTGTGCATGAATGCAAAATGGAGGAGTTTATTACAAAATTAACGAAAGCAATGGAAAACGTTGTAGTAGGAGACCCGCTTCATGAAGAAACAGATGTATCGGCACTTATTTCAAAAAACGATGTAGAACGTATAAATTCATGGGTGGAAGAGGCAGTTAAGGAAGGAGCAAATGTTGTATACGGTGGTAACAAACGTGATGCAAGGATTTTTGAACCAACTGTATTAACAAATGTTCCAGAGTATGTATCTGTTCAGTGCCAAGAAGTATTCGGTCCACTTATGACTGTAAATACATTTAAAGAATTTGATGAGGCTTTAGAACAAGTAAATAATTCACGTTATGGATTACAAGCAGGTGTATTTACAAACAATCTATGTAAAGCAATGCGTGCAATTGATGAATTAGAAGTCGGTGGTGTCATGATTAATGATATTCCAACGTTCAGGGTAGATCATATGCCTTATGGTGGTGTAAAAGAGAGTGGCACAGGCCGTGAAGGGATTAAATATGCAATAGAAGAAATGACAGAAATGAAATTAATATGTATTAAAAAATAAAAAGTACACTTTTTTAATCAAGTGTACCTTTTATTTTACTTCATTTCTTGTTTGAAAATATCATCTTCGGCATAAATGTGTTCTTTATCTACAGCAGTGCTATGAGATAGTACTAAACCGATTGGTGTTTCTGTGCCTTTATTTTGAACAATTGTAAAAGGAACATTTTTTTCATTTGCTAATTTAATGTATTTTGATAAATGTGGGTAAGCAATGCTACCATTTAGGAATAGTTGTAATGATTGAGAAGAACGC